>JAJXWC010000140.1 GCA_021781855.1 Bacillota bacterium
TGCGACATTCAAAAAAGCACCGAGAAATTCCCACAAGGGTGAATTTCCCATGACTGCAATCGTCCAGCCCAAGCCCATTAATGCAGCACCAATGGCAAAACCACGTTTATTCGACCAGTGACTTGTTGCACGTCTGACGGTCGATAAGAGGGTCACAACAAGTACCGTATTGGTAATCGCCATAAAAGTAAGCATTCGTTGTCCATAAATTTCTAAGCCAAAAAAGTAACTCGTATGAAAACTGTGTGAACTCAAATGCACGGGGATAAAATAATCCATTTGCACAAAAAGAATGGTCACAAAAATCGTCGCAATCAAATAAAGCATGAAGGTCTTATCTTTTGACACTAATACATAAGCTTTAAAAATGTTCGCTTCGCGGTGTGCTTCGTGATGCTTTGGGTCAAAAGTCTCCTCAATCCAAAAGAAAACAATCAACAACTGAAAAATATCGCCTAAGACGACAAGTAAAAGGAGCAAGAACAAATGGTCACGAAAAAGCCAACCTGAAACACCTGAACCGACAGCCACACCGATATTGAGCACCCAATAATTGAGTGAGAAAACGATTTTGCGGTCATTTGGTGTGGTGATATCAACCATCATGGCACTTGCACCAGAGTTAAAAAAGCCCCAGCCAAAACTTGCTGTAACCATGCCAACAAAAGTCAACCACGGATTAAATAAAGCAGGCGAATTGGCGAATGCCGCTAAAGCTGCACCAAGAGTCGAAGTCAAAGCACCAATCATCATCGTAGGTCGGCGTCCATGAAGGTCTGTAAAATGCCCTGACCACATGCCAATCAGGAAACTGATGATACTACTGATAATGAGTAAAATCCCCGTAATTCCTGTCCCCATGTGTTGATTGTAGTAAATCGTCATGCTGCCACCGATGGTTGAATAGGTCAGCACACCAATAAAAGTCATGGCAATACGGAGTTGGAGATTTTTCGATAATGTGAAGAAATCTTTCATTTTATTATTCCTGTATTTATGTGTTCCAAGAACTTGTTTTTTCAGCTGATGATGTTTTCTGACACAAGCATTACCTATATTATGCATAGCTTCAAAATGGTAAATTGACAACCCAGCGAAGCAAAGATACTGCGGTAAAAAGCTAGGCATTGCGATTACGACTAGCCAGTAAGGCAAGAAATACATAGATAGCATGCATTGCTGAGATAAAAACAAGACAGACTTTGGAACAGTTCTATTTTTGTTGATGCCTCTGGACTGCGATGAGGCAAAGGATAATGGCTAAAATCTCGGCAACTAAGAGCACCATGCTAACACCAGTTGCTTTGATTTGTGGAGAAATAGAGACGAGTCCAGCGGCAAGAATATTTGCAATCGGTTGTCTAACGGCACTTATTCCATTGTACGCCCCTATTTTTTCAGGGTTCATTAGGTCAGCACCAAGACTTTGCACACTTGGTGTATAAATGATTTCGCCGAAAGTGTAAATGATTGCTGCAATGAAAATCGGTGTAAAAGTTGTCGTCATAAAGGCAAAAATCATGCCTGCCGTCATGAAAATACTGCCAAAAATGAAGCCCTTGCGATGTGACCAGTCATGCGTCCATTTATTCAGACTGGTCATCAAGAACACCACCATGACACAGGCTAAAATCAGATAAATGGTCAGCATGCGTTGCCCATAAATTTGAAAACCAAAAAGTGTTAGCGTCTGGAATGAATTGGAGAGATGCACGGGCAAAAAAGTATCAAACTGCATGATAATCATCGTGGTCAAAATATTTGCCGCAATAAAAATCATATAAGTTTTGTCTTTTGCGACAATGAGATAGCTTTTGATAAGACTATCAGGCTTCTTTTCAGATTTGACAGGCACGAAAGTTTCCGTCAAAAAGAAAATCACAATAAAAAGCATGAGTAAAATCGTCAGCAGTAAAATCACTAAAAGCGCGAGAAAAGCCGGCTTGAACAGCCAAGCGCCGAGTGCTGCACCGATAATGACGGACAAATTTTGTGCCCAGTAATTCAGCATGAACACGACTTTCCGATTTTCCGCCGTTGAATCATCAATAATCATCGCTGAACCCGCTGTGACATCCAGTGAGAAGCCAAATGAAATCAGTAAGAAACCGATAAAAGTCGTCCACGGATTGACCAGATGAGGCAAATTTGACAAAAGTGCCGTGATAGCTCCCGCCAACTGCAAGATGCTTCCTCCTGTCATCACAGGTTTTCGTCCTTGACGGTCGGCCCAAAACCCGCCGAGCAAGCCTGCAACAAATGTCGCCACTGCAGAAATGGATAGAAAAAGTCCTGTCATTGCTGCACCTACGTGCTGGTTGTAGTAAATGGTCATCGACGAAAAAACCGTACCGTAAGAAAATGCGGCAAGAAAAACAATCACAATTCGCCATTGTAAATTACGGTTCAGTCTCCAAAATTCTTTCATTCTTCTATTTCCTTTTATCTTTCGTAGCAAAGCGGAGATAGAGCGAATGGATAGCGTAGATGTGAGCTTATATCCTAAATTCAGTGGGCGTCAAAGCTCCAGCTTAGTAATTCTCTGCTTCATAATTTCATCAAATATTTACAAATTTTATTGAATTGTATAGAATAATTTTAACATAAAATAAACTTAAAAACTAGCGCTAAAGGCGAATTTACTGGACTTTTCCCGATTTGATGAATTTGTCAGAACAATTTTTTTATCTCAGCAGTGCGTGCTATCTACACACTTCCTGCTACGAAAGATGAGAGCTTCGTTCGATTGCTCTAAGGTCAACCGCTTTCGGCTAGACTTCTAACCACTTTGCCCTGTGGCTTTAGCACCGTAGCGAGTATCGACAGCGTGATAGAGCGAATGAATAGCGTAACCTCATATCGCAGATGTTAAGCAGACTGTTGCGGTCTCAGCCGCTTACAGGTCGTTTAGTTTTTTCACCTAGAAGTTGTGCCCTAAGCTTGGTGGGAATTGAAATTCCCAGCAAGTAAGTCTCTGCTTCATTTTTGTTAAAATAAACTGTAACCAATCTTAATATTCATTTGTTATATTTATGAAAGGAGAGAAAAGTGAATATCCGCGACTACGAACAAGATGTCACACGCTATGCCATTGAAATCACCAAGTACCTCGTTTCACGTGGCAGTCGACTGCAAGATGCTGAAGATACGGTGCAGGACACGATTTTGAAAATCCTTACCCTTGACCTTTTTATTGAACCTGACAAACTTCGGGCTTGGATGTATCGTGTGTCCATTCGCACTTATATCAACAAATATCACCGTGCGCAACATTATCAGCTCATTATTGAACAACTCGGACGCGAGTTGACCGATTTTGCTCCGCCAGATAGTCTGACAGACTTGTCAAAGCTACTTGCTCAGCTTCCAGCTTATGAAAATCAGCTTTTGACGGCTTATTACTACGAAAATCGCTCAACCAAGCAACTCGCTGCTGATTTTCATTATAGTCTTAGCAAAATCAAAATCGACCTCTACCGCGCACGCAAAAAACTGAAAAAATATTTAGAAAAAGAAGGTTATGACGAATGGAAAATCTAGGAAAAGACTTTGAAAAATTTACAAAAAAAGCCAGATGGAAAAAATGGCTGAAAATCATACTCACCTCTTTGATATCAGCAGTTGTCGCCGTATTCGCATTGGGAGCTGGGCTAAACTGGTATAGTGACCACCTCTCTTTGAGTTATCAAAACTCAACCAACGCCGCCGCACAATATGCTTGGAGCCAAAACGAAAATGTCTCCACTACTTCCCCCATTCAAGAACCTTACGGTGCTTTGGATAAAGAAGCTGTTATTGCCACTTATAAAAATATTGACGGTTATCATGTCCCCTGGCAAACACAAAATTGGGTCAACGGACAGCTCATCAACAAATACGGTGCGCTCACTTTCTCGGGAAATAATGCTTTTTTGGATAGTACGCAGCAAAAAGTTGCTCTCTTTTATACGACAGATGAAAAAATTCTACAGTCCAAAAATTATGTCTGGGGGCAACCTACGCACATAGCAGATACAATTTCCACTTTAAAAAATCAGGTCGCCGAAGTGGCTGTTACTTTCGACAAACCTTACACTTATGCAGAAATTCAACAAATGATTCCTTCTAATCTCTTGATTAATTGGTACTGGGCAGGTGGTTTGGCTGAAAATATTAATCCTAATGCTTTGGGAATCCCTTCTCCATTTGGTATCCCGAGTGATGTTGATAATGAAGGAAATCCGACTGGTAAATTGACCAATGCCGACTATGCCAATGCTGTCGGAGGAATGAATAGTAAAAATCTTGTGGAACTGATGGTAAATGGTGCTTCCTATCTTTACAAAGATACTAATGACAATTTCGCAAAAGCCGCTGCTCATGTGAAATATTCAGAAGAACTCAAACTTGCTGATGCCAAGTTTTCAGGTGTTATCCTTACGGGCCGGACACAAAATTTTGCTCATCTGGACAAAAAAAGTTGGGTTTTTGCGACAAATACTGGTGTCACAACCGAAATCAGACCCGATATTGCACCAATAAAATAAGAAAATCGGATTTCACTCCGATTTTCTTATTTTTTTCAAAAAAAGTGACGTTCAATCGCCACATTTTTAATAAAAAGTAGTAAAATAAAAGTAATGAAAAGGCATTCAAAATACTAAATATTTCCAAATCGCCTTGGTAGACGAAAGCCTTTCAGATATATTGGCTTTGAAGTGATTACTTCATCAAAAAGTGGAGGAATCAGCCGTATTTGCTAGGTTAAACAAAAACTAAAGAAAGGACACTCAAACCTCATGGACTACGAAATAATTAAACAGCTCATTACCGAAGCACAAAACAACGGTAGCGCACGATACGAAGCCTGGGAATTATCTGTTTCTGGCAACGTTCTTAGCATTTTTCATAACGGTGGGAAAATTGCTCATTTTTACATGACTGCATTTGAGACTGGCTCACTGGAATGGCTCACTCGTCCATCAATGCTCGAAAGCAAAACCGTAAGCCGCATTGAAAGTTATCTTCTGGGTGCTTGGCCACGCGTTTCTTTCTGAAAAAGAAAAGTCCTTGCTCAATGAGCAAGGACTTTTTATCGCTTTTATAAACGAGCGTTAAGTTCGTCAGTCAATTCTTCATAACCAGGTTTTCCAAGCAAACCAAACATATTACGTTTGTAGCTTTCAACACCAGGTTGATTAAATGGATTGATGCCATTCAAGTAACCAGAAATTCCGATAGCAAGTTCGAAGAAATAAATGGTATAACCAAGTGTAAATTCGTCTTGAGCAGGCAATTCAACAATCAAGTTTGGTACATTGCCGTCTGTATGTGCAAGAAGCACACCGTCAGCGGCTTTTTTGTTGACATAATCTACGTCTTTTCCTTGAATATAAGCCAAACCGTCAAGGTCAGCTTCCATTGTAGGAATAGTAATGTTTTTACGAGGTTTCGTGATACGGATAGCTGTCTCAAAAACAGTTCGTGTACCTTCCTGAATCCATTGACCCAAGCTGTGCAAATCTGTTGAGAAGTTAGCTGATGTTGGGTAAATGCCTTTTTGGTCTTTTCCTTCAGACTCACCAGCAAGTTGTTTCCACCATTCGCCAAAATATTGAAGACTTGGTTCGTAATTAATCAGAATTTCTGAGAATTTGCCTTTACGGTAGAGAATGTTACGCAGTGCAGCGTAAGCATAAGCATCATTTTCGCGAACATCTGTTTTTACATATTCTTTACGGGCAGCATTTGCGCCTTCCATAAGCTTCAAAATGTCGTGTCCAGCAGCAGCGATTGGTAAAAGTCCAACAGCTGTAAGAACTGAGAAACGTCCTCCGACTGAATCTGGAACCACAAAAGTTTCCCAACCATTTGCATCTGCATTAACTTTAACAGCACCTTTAGCTTTATCTGTTGTTGCGTAGATACGACCATTTGCACCATCACGACCATATTTTTTCACGAGTAATTCTTCAAATACACGAAAAGCAATGGCAGGTTCAGTTGTTGTGCCTGACTTAGAGATGACATTGACAGAGAAATCTTTGTCAGCCACGAAATCAACAAGGTCAGCTAAATAGTTTGAACTGATAGAATTACCAGCATAGACTACAAGCGGTGCTTTGCGTTGTTCAGGTGTCTGA
>JAJXWC010000141.1 GCA_021781855.1 Bacillota bacterium
GCAAATCCGCATTGGCAATCGAATTGTAAGCCAAAACGAAATTATTATTTTGCTTGGCAATGCTGTTAAAATACGATTTTGCTTGCTGATATTTACCATTGTTTATCAGGTTGACCCCTGCTAAAATCTGGCTACCAAAAGTCGTAGGTGACAATTCGTGAATCAGATTTGTTTCACTATCAAGCACATAGATATTGCCGTCAGTGCCGACAGAAATGGCACTCGCATTTTTGAATGTGCCGATTTGGTCGCCGTTGTTGCTGCTTGCACCAAAAACAAAAAGCAAGTCGCCTGAAGCATCAAATTCGGCAATCTGATTTTGACTGTTCAGGATAAAAATATTCCCGTCAGTATCTGTTGTGACCGCAACCGCACCTCCAACTGCATTGACAGAAGAAAGCATATTTTGTCCTGCTAAATTGAGCTTTCTTACTGATTGTACGCTTGTACTATTGGTAGCAGTATAAACAATCCCTGCCTGGTCAATATAATCATTCGTTGGCGCAGGCGCAACATTATTGAGTGCCCCTTTCATCCCAAAGCCTTGTCCGAAAATTGACTGAAGCTGCTGAACAATCGTCTGCTGCGCCTGATTGCCACCAAAGTAACCGAGAAACTCGCCCTTATTGGATAAGACAATCAGCCCCTCGGTTGTTCCTGTGCCTACGATATACATCTCACCTCGTGAATCAACCGCAATTTTTGTCGGTGCGTAAGCCGCATTTTTTCCGAAAAGTGGGTCAGTAGGCTTGCCAAATGTTGCGATTTGCTTACCTGCTGAGTTGAATTTCACGACTAATTTTGCTTGCGAATCTGCCACATAATAATCACCTTGATTATCAATCGCTACCCCTGTTGGTTGTTGAAATTCTGGACTCGTCATCGTCAGCAGAATCTCGCCTTGCTGATTAAGCACATCAACGGCTTTATTTTGCGAATCAACCACGACAATCTTATTGCCTTCGATTTTCATATCCGCAATTTTACCGAATTTGCTGTTTGTAATGACCGAAACTGGCGCATAAGCTGCTTGTGAATTTTTTAATGTCCCATCAGTCGCCAAAATCTGTGACGGATAAGGATATGTGTCCGCTTTGCCTTTTGCTGAAACTATTCCTATGAAAATTAAAGCGAGACAAGCGAATAAAATTTTTAATTTCTTCATTGTCCTCTCCTATTTCAGACCCGAATGACTCATCGTGTCCATCACACGACTTTGCATGAAAATAAACACAACCAGATTAGGCAGAAACATGATAAGACTTGCCGCAGCCGCCATTCCTTGACCCGCAACAGTATTTCCCGAAGTAGCATTCGTCAGTGTGCTCATGTAAAAAGCAAAGGTTTTCAGATTATCAGAATTGACATATAAATTTGAAGTCGTGACATTATTCCAAGAAGCCTGAAAAGCAAGTACTGCGACCGTCGCCAAAGCAGGTGCAATCAGTGGTAAAATCACGCGCCAATAAATCAAAAACTCACCAGCACCATCAATCCGCGCTGCCTCAATCAGCGAATCAGGAATCTGGTCCACAAATTGTTTAATCAGAAACAAACAAACCGGAAATGCAAAAAGCGGCAGAATATGCGCAAAAGGTATGTTGAAAATTCCTATTTTGGTAATCACAAAGAAACTTGGAATAGACACTGCTGTTGCTACAAACATCAACGCAACATTGTTGATTTCCATGAGTGCATACTTTCCCTTGAAGTTCTTTTTTGAAAGCACATAAGCCGCCATTGAGCCTACGATGATTGTTCCAAGCACCACCACTAAACTGACCACAATCGAATTAAACAGATAGCGTGAAACAGGTGTACTGCTGGTTTGCGAACTAGCAAAAAGTTGTTGAAAATTGTTCAAAGTTGGACGTTGCACAAAAAAGCGTGGCGGAAAAGCGAACAGTTCATCAAGCGGTTTGAAAGCCGTCATAAAAATATAAATAATCGGCAACCCCATGAATATCGCAACAGGAATCAAAATCGCATAAAATTTGAGCTGACTTTTATGAAAACGTGTCGGATTTATTTTTGTTCCTTGAAAAGATGCCATGATGTCCTTCTTTCTATCGGTACCCAAACCTCAAACCTACTTCCATCTTCTGTATCCATATTTTCTCTTTCAATCAACGTAATTTGCTTTTCAGACCTAATATATCCATTAGGAATTGTAATCGTTTCTGCATAATCTCCTATCCGAAAAATCTGTCCAAGCGCTTCGTTCTTTGTAGGCAACCATTCGTGAGTGATGACAAGAAATTCATGTTCGGAAAATTTCATCAGTCGATAACCATTAGGAACCTCGTTAATATTTTCAACAATCGAACCAATAAAATAAATCATCTCATGTTCAGGATTATTGTCATGATAGATGACCATATTAGCATACGAATCCGTTTGATAAGATGCTATTTTTTCAAAACCACCTGCTTCAAAAAAATTATTCCAGATATTTTCAAAGTTCATATCTTCGATTGGTTCAATGATTTTAGTTTCGATACCGAGAAAATAAAATTCGTCTTGCTGCATGATATAAGTCACGATTTCAGGCTGGTTTTCTTTAGACATTATTTTGTTTCCTCTCTAATCTTTATCTCTGAGCAATTTGCCAACGACTTTTGACAAACCATAAATAATAATCAGTAACACAACAGAAATTGCTGCAGCATAACCAATCTCGTAACGAATAAGCCCATAGTCATCAATATGGTTAGAAATCAACTGACCAGCATCATTAGGCGTTGGGTTCGTTCCTGAAAGCTGCACACCGATAGCTCCACCTTGAAAAGTCCCAACGATTGCCATGACCGCCCCAAAAAACATTTGCGGCTTCATACTTGGTATGGTGATATAGATAATTTCTTGAAAACGATTGGAAATACCGTCAATATAGGCGGCTTCGTAAAGTTCAGGATTGATGCTCAAAATACCTGAAAGCATGGCAAGAAAGCCAACGCCCATCGAGCCCCAAATCGAAACTAAAATCATGATATTCATCAGATATTGTGGTGACTGCAAAAATTGAATCGGCTGCGCAATCAGATTGAGTCGCAGCAAGATGCCATTGATATAGCCCTGTGAGTCACCTGAAAAAATGACGGTCCATAATACCGACATGGCAACACCAGCAGTCAGCGAGGGAGAATACATGATTAGAGCCAATACTGTTCGCGAACGTTTTGGAATCTGCGCCAGCATCCAAGCCATCATAAAAGATAAAATATAGGAGCCAGGACCAACAATCAGCGCAAATTTGAAGGTATTGGGTAAAACTTGCTGCATGAACTCTGAGTCTTGCGTGAACAAATTGATGTAGTTATTCAACCCGATAAAAGACGGGAACTGCACACCGTCGAAGTTGGTAAATGATAAGCCAATCGCTACCACTATCGGTACAATGATAAAAATCAGGAAAAGCAAGAAATAAGGAGTAAGAAAGAGCCAAGTCAAAGGCGAATTATCATTTTTTAGTTTACTTTTCACCGAGCAACTCCTTTACTTCTGCCACTGTTGGGATTTGATAATCCTTTACTTTTTTACCGTTTTTGATATAGCCAAAGTCAGTTAGGCGACTGGTTATTTCTTTATTGATGATGATTGAATTATTTTCAACAGCTGAGCGAATATTTTGTCCGTTAAAGACGACATCTGTCCACACATTCGAAATCTCCCGTTCTTCCATGTAGCCTGCCGGCGTTTGTGGTGCTTCCTCAAGCTGCTGCCATTGCTCTAAGATAACTTTTTTATCTGCTGTAGGCAGCGGCGATTGTTCAAAGGCGGAAAGATTTGCCGAATTCCACATATAAGAAGGGCCATAAGTTGTTTGAAGTTCTGTTCCAAAAGTGGCTTGTGTGCTTGATGAAAGCCACCATTTCATGAAATTCCAAGCTTCTGATTTATTTTTTGCATCTTTGAAAATCATATCTTCTTGCGCCGAGCCTGTAGCCTGTCTGCTGATTGTTCCATCAGCGTTTTCAACACCTGGATAGGGTGAGATTGACCATTCATTTGCGATTTCAGGTGCTGCTGATTCTAATTGTACATAGGTTGAGAAATTAGCAATTCCAATCGGCAACTGTGCATAACGGAATGAATTGTAAAATGAATTAACCTGCTCAGGCAAACTGTACGTCGTATAAAGACTGGTCATAAAGTTCAAGCCTTTAATCGAATTGGCAGAATTTATCGCTGTTGACATTCCATCGGAACTGTACAGTTTTCCACCAAATTGCCAAATAAATGGAGCTGTGAACATCATCGCTTTCGTGCCAGCTGTGCCTGATAACGGAATATAATAATTCATGCCATAACGCTGTAGCTCAGGCAAAATGGACAGTACCTGATTCCAAGTGTTTGGTGTTTCAATTCCTAGTTTGTCCAAAATATCGTTACGAGTAAACTGAACATAGAAATCCTGTGTTTCAGGAAAGGCATAGACTTGATTGTTAATCATCGTTGGAATAAAAGCGCCTGGTGAAAATTGCTGGGCAAGCTGCTTAAATCCTGGTTCATCATTGAGCGGCTCGACAGCACCACGCAGAGCAAGTTGATAAGGCGTCCCTACGGAAACACCCAATGCCACATCGGGTGCTTCACCTGATGCTGCTGCCAGCAGTAATTTTGATTCGTCAGGCATGATTTGAAAATCAATCTTCACACCTGTTTTGGGTGTATATTCGCTATCAGCAAGAGACTGCATCAAGTCAACATACTGCTGACTACGCTCCACCCAAACCGTAATTGTTTTTTTATAAGTCTTTTTAGGCTTCGGTGTGGTAAATGAATTGATAAATTCGGAGAGTGTGCTGCTGACTGACTTAAAGAAGCCAACTTTTGCTTGCGGAATTGCTTCATTCGATGAAAGATAAAATTTGTCCAGCAAAAGCGGTTGATTTTCCAAATTTTGCTCAACAGTGGCTAATGTGTTCGTCACAGAAGCTGAACCTTGTGACAGGTTAGTCAGATTTGACGGAAGTTTATTCGGGTCTTTGGCAATTCCCTTGAGCTGATTGATAGCAAGTTTGAGCTGAACAAGCTCCTGCGCTTTACTGTTTTGGCTGCCGTAGATTTTTGCAATTTGCTTTTGAATCGTATCAAGCTGCTTCAGCCAACTGCTGAATTCTGTATCAATATTCGGAATGTATTCCTTCATATCCCATTGATAATTCGCATTGGCATTATTTCCCGTCAATTTTTGAACTTGCAAGCCAAGTGCATTGATAGACTGCATGATGTTATTAACTTGATAAATCTGATTAGCAACAGGTGCATCTGTTGCGGTCATTGTCAAAGTATGTTCACCTTTTGCAAAATAAAACTGGTAAGCCGTCTTCCCATTACCAAGCGTTGTATTGGTCCAGCTGCTATTCGTATCAAAGCGATAATCCTCTAATTCACTAAATGGTACCTTACCATCAAGTGCAATTTTTCTGAAAACAGCTTTCCCGCTGTTATTCTGCTCATTTTTGACCGTCAGCGTATAAGTTCCCGCTTGCTTAACATCAAATTTCCATGTTACTGCTTGACCCGATGTGCTCCAAGAATTGCCGCCAAAAGTATTGAACAGACTATTTTTACTGCTGTAAGGACTGACAGCAGGTGTTTTGATTGCTTGCGGCTGTGCATAAGACGTATTTTTAAAGTCAGTCAATTCTGCTTCAAATGTAATCAGATTATTAGCCGAAGTATTTTTGGGCAGCCCTGACAAGTAAGTCTGATAATCCGGCAATTTCGTTTGACTGCTGACAACCTCTAACTGATTAACTTGAAAATTCCCAGCCACCATCGTCAACGTCAACTGATTTTCCCCTTTATTGAAATAAAAGAGCAGCCCATTTTGCTGGTCATAACTATTATCATTGAGTAAAATCGTATTCACTTTTTTATCAACAATCTGTTCAGGAATGAGGTCATCACCCGTTTCATTCGTCTGAAAAGTTGTGTTTTTATTTTTCCAAAGGGTTGCTGCCGAGATATTTCTGGACTCATAAAATTCATAGTTTCCATTGATTTTTATTGAAAATTCAGGGTTCGTCAGAGAATTTGAAGCCGAAAGATAAGTCAGTGAAATATAATACAAGCCAGTCTCTGGTGCATCAACACTGTATGTTGCCGACTGTC
>JAJXWC010000142.1 GCA_021781855.1 Bacillota bacterium
TTCTTTTGACCTCGCATAATCTGAAAGAAATTGAGCATTTTTGTGATGAAACTTATCTGCTTTCAGAAAACGGACTGAGCTTGGTGACGGATTTTGAAGCAGCAGCAAAAGTAATTGGCTATATGGACGTGTTTTTCTAACATGAAAGTCAAGCTCGCTTGTCGTTGGCCGTTCGTTGAGCAGTAGAAAGGAGCAAGCTATGGCAGTAATCGCACCAGTACCAGCGCCAAAAAATGAATTTTTTACAGAAATTGAACAACTACAGAATCAATTCAATCGTGAAGAAAATAAGATTTGGATTGATGTCAGTAAAGAATATAAAAAATTAAAAGAAAAGAAGTCAAAGACTCAGCAATATGAATAATCAGTGACTTGTTTACTTCTTGGAAAACCGCGAAAATAGCGGTTTTTTTGTGGTATAATTAAACTAATATGAACGATATTTTAAATAAAACACCAATGGACGACGAATTGCTCTTAGAAAAATCACTTCGTCCGCAATATTTTAGTCAATATATTGGGCAGGAAAAGGTTAAATCTCAGCTCGAAATTTTCATTAAGGCGGCAAAAATGCGGGAAGAATCGCTAGACCATGTGCTACTTTTTGGTCCTCCAGGACTTGGGAAGACAACGATGGCTTTTGTGATTGCCAATGAATTGGGCGTGAATATCAAGCAGACGGCGGGTCCCGCGATTGAGAAGCCGGGTGATTTGGTGGCGATTTTGAATGAGCTTGAGCCGGGTGACGTGCTGTTTATTGATGAAATCCATCGGATGCCGATGCAAGTCGAGGAAGTACTTTATAGTGCAATGGAGGACTTTTATATTGATATTTTGCTGGGTTCTGGTGATGGTTCTCGCAGTGTGCATTTGGAATTGCCACCTTTTACGCTGGTGGGCGCAACGACGCGGGCGGGAATGCTATCCAATCCTTTGCGAGCACGTTTTGGGATTTCGGCACATATGGAATATTATAAGGTGCAGGATTTAGAGGAAATCGTCAAGCGAACCGCCGATATTTTTGAAGTTGAAGTTGTGGATAATGCGGCACTGGAAATTGCACTGCGGAGCCGTGGCACACCTCGTATTGCCAATCGTTTGCTCAAACGGGTGCGTGATTTTGCACAAATCATGGGCGATGGGCGTGTGGATAAAGCGATAACGGATAAGGCACTGACGATTCTTGATGTGGATAGCGAAGGCTTGGACTACATTGACCAAAAAATCCTGAAAACGATGATTGAGATGTATAATGGCGGTCCAGTTGGTTTGGGCACGCTTGCGGTGAATATTGCAGAGGATAGGGAGACGGTTGAGGATATGTATGAACCTTATCTCATTCAAAAAGGATTTCTCATGCGCACGAAGCAGGGGCGAAAAGCCACACGGCGTGCCTATGAACACCTTGGTTATGTTTATAATCATGAGGATTAGTTTTTCGGTAGAAGGCTGTGTGAGTACCTGTAAGGCAGTTTACTGCCGACAGGTGCTAGTTGAGCCGTAGAAAGAAGTAAAAAATGTTCGTTTATATTGGCTGTGCAGGTGGCGGAACGTCAAGTATGCTTTGTCAGCGTGTGACAAAGGCAATCACGGACTATGACGAAAATTTGAATGCCGTTTTTGATACGGTGTCAAATGTTTTTCGTAAACAGCTTGCTTACGGTGCGCATTATGATTTGGTCTTTGCTTATGGCGGATTGGATGATATCCGTTCTTACAATGCTTTTGATTATGGACAGCTTTTTGATGTTGTTTTTGCTGCACCGCAAGTTAGCTATCTAACACCACTCAAGCAACAGTTGCTTAGTAAATTTCCAACGATTGTTAAAGATTTGCCACCGAAACTTTTTGGAATGATGGATGCAATGAAGGCTTATGATTTATTGCTGGAGGAATTGATTACGCTTGATATGTGGCGTGGATATCAGTCGCAGGTTGCCTTGATGAATAAAGGCTCAGATAAAAATATGGAAATCTATGTTGCGGGCGCCAGTCACGCAGACCGATATTTTAAGGAGTTTTTTGAGTATTTGAAAGAATTGGACATTCGCGTATTAGCGCAGCCCTACAATTTGGAAACACTTTATAGCTTTGAACCTGAGACCGATTTTGATATTCGTTTTGTCTTTGGTTCAATGACGATGCTGACGGAAAATGATTTTGCGCGTGTGGCACGGAGAATTGACGGCTTTTTGATTTCGCCAAGCTCGGTGGGAGCTTTCATCAACCGACGGTCATGGGCGACTGATTATCAGATTCCGCACATGAAATTTGATGACGAAAAAATCAAAAAGCAATTGAAAAACGGAAAATTCGAAGAACAAAAAGATAAGCTATTAAGTTTTTTAGAAAAAGTGCAGTTGAGAACAGAATTTACAACGGAACGCTCTGTTTCTCGTTTTGAAGAAAAAGAATTGCCTAAGCGCAAGAAATTTGGTTTTATTGAGTGGGAATTAAGCTAAGGTAAAAGGAAAATACGAATAGTTTTGCTTGCCTTGGTAAGATTTGTCGCTTGACGTAAAGGATCAGAGAAAATGCGGCTTCCTATAAGGGGAAAATAGAAGATAAGAAGGAACGGAAGTTTGAAAATCATTTTTGTATGTCTTGGAAATATCTGCCGTAGCCCGATGGCAGAATTTGTAATGAAAGACCTTTTGGTCAGACAGAAAAAATCTGACCAGTTTATCATTGAAAGTCGTGCCACATCAAACTGGGAACATGGGAATCCTGTGCATCAAGGCACACTGAAAATTTTAAGAAAATATAATATTACTGTTGATGAGACAAAGCGAAGCCAGCAAATTACCGTTGACGATTTTGTCAAAGCTGATAAAATTATCGCAATGGACAGCTCAAATTTGACAGACTTGTCAAATTTAGCACCAGAAAATATGCAGCAAAAAATCACGATGCTGCTTGAGCAATCTGTTCCAGACCCTTGGTACACCAATGATTTTGAACAAACTTACCAGCTTGTCAAAGCAGGGTGTGAACGCTTATTGTCTGAGATTTCCGAACAATAAAAAAACTGATGTTAGAATTTCTAACATTGGCACTTGACTTGTCAGAAAATTTGAATTATAATATACAACATGGAGGAACGAAAGAAGTGAAAGAACGCGAATTACGTCGTTCAATGGCGGTTCTGCCTATCGGAACGGTCATGAAGCTCACGGACTTGTCTGCACGACAAATTCGTTATTATGAGGAGCAGGAACTCATTTTTCCTGAGCGAAATGACGGAAATCGTCGAATGTATTCGCTCAATGATATTGATATTCTTTTTGAAATTAGTGATTTACTTGCTGAGGGTAACAATATTGCGGAAATTAAACGTATTTTTGCTCAGGATAAGCTTAAACGTACTCAAACGCTTTCCATTGACGAAGTTCATGTCGCCCTAGAACGCGAATTTGCTCAACAAAGTCGCTTCGACCGCTCAAATCCAACAAATTTTAGCCAACCGCGAATGTGAGTTTTGACATTTGCACTAAATTAAAAAACAGGAGCATTTTTATGGTAATCACAGCAGCAGACATCCGTCGCGATGTCAAAGAAAAAGACATCAAATTCTTGCGTCTCATGTTCACTGACATTCTTGGAACACTCAAAAACGTTGAAGTTCCAGCGACAGACGAACAGCTTGACAAGCTTTTTGAAAATAAAATGATGTTTGATGGCAGCTCAATCGAAGGATTTGTGCGGATTAACGAATCTGATATGTACCTTTATCCAGACCTTGACACATGGATTGTTTTTCCTTGGGGTGATGACTACGGCAAAGTTGCTGGTGTAATCTGTGATGTTTACACACCAGAAGGTGAACCATTTGCAGGTGACCCGCGTGGTGTTTTGAAACGTAACCTGAAAGCAATGGAAAAACATGGTTTCAAGAGCTTTAACCTTGGACCAGAGCCAGAATTTTTCCTCTTTAAACTTGATGAAAACGAAGTACCAACTCTCGAAGTAAATGATAAAGGCGGATATTTTGACCTTGCTCCTACAGACCTTGCAGGCAATACACGCCGTGAAATTGTTAATGTTTTGACTTCTCTTGGTTTTGAAGTAGAAGCTTCTCACCACGAAGTTGCTATTGGTCAGCACGAAATTGACTTCAAATATGCAAATGCACTCAAGGCTTGCGATAATATCCAAATCTTCAAACTTGTAGTCAAAACGATTGCGCGTGAACATGGACTTCATGCTACATTTATGGCAAAACCTGTTCACGGTATCAATGGTTCAGGAATGCACTGCAATATGAGTTTGTTTGATGCGCAAGGAAATAATGTTTTTGCGGACCCAGCAGGCGACCTTGGACTTTCTGATGTGGCACACAGCTTTATCGCTGGACTTTTGAAACACGCATATAACTTTACAGCAATTACAAATCCGACTGTAAACAGCTACAAACGTCTTGTTCCAGGCTATGAAGCACCTGTTTATGTGGCTTGGGCAGGTCGTAACCGTTCACCATTGATTCGTGTTCCGGCTTCTCGCGGAATGTCAACTCGTGTTGAACTTCGTGCTGTTGACCCAACAGCCAATCCATATTTGGCATTGTCTGTCTTGCTTGCCGCAGGTCTTGATGGTGTCGAAAATAAACTTCAAGCACCAGAAGCAATCGAAGAAAACATTTATATCATGACTGAAGCAGAACGCAAAGCACATGGTATCACAGATTTGCCATCAACCTTGCACAATGCTGTTAAAGCACTTCGTGAAGACGAAGTTGTAACCGATGCGCTCGGTGAACACGTTTTGGTTAACTTCGTTGAAGCCAAACGTATCGAATGGGCAAGCTATGCGCAATATGTCAGCCAATGGGAAATTGATAATTATCTTGAATTGTACTAATCTTTGATAAAATCAAATTTAGTGCTGTTTCACTTTTGCAGTATATTTGCATTTGACTGCCTTGAGGTTCAACGTTTAGACTTTAGAACAGGGTAACTTGACATCGGAAATGCAGGTTGTACCTCTAACTCAAAAGTGAGTTAGTATAAAATCGTGTCGAATTGACACGATTTTTTTGCGAGAAAATCAGAAAACGTTGTGGATAGAAAATCGTATTTCTTATGCTTTAACCTAGTAAGTGCCCGCTAATTGGGATAAGTAGCATTATCTCGCTGCTAAAGCAGCTAGTCGGAAGTCAATCTATGCTTTCGTTCTACTGCCGTAGGGTCAGTCACTTGCGATTTGAACTTCCGACTTTAGTCGGTTAGTGAAATCGACAGGTTAACAGCTCAATAGTACGGTGTACTGTTGAGGTTGCAGATAGAGGAGCGAAGCTCTCATCTTTCGTAGTGTGCTGTTAAGGTTGCGAATAGAGTAAACGAAGTTTACGTCTTTCGTAACGAAGTGGAGATAGAGCGAATGGATAGTGTAGCGCAGCGCAGATGTCAGGTTGTTCACTGATGAAGTAGTCACTTCAAATACAAGAATGTGAATTTTCAGAGTGTTTTCATTGAATTTTTCACAAAGTTTCGTTAAAATGAGATTGAATGATTAGAAGGCTGTGCGAGTATCTGTAAGGCAAGCTTTTGCTTGCTAGGTACTCGTTGAGCGATAGAAAGTGAAAAATGATGGACATAAAAGATAATTTGAAGGCATCGCTTTTGGGCTTGAAATATGGTGAAGTGACAACGGTTGTAATGATTGAGCGCGGACCGTATGCAGAGCCTGAAGATGTGGTTGAGATTGAGGACACAGAAACGGGCGCTTCAAAAATGGCAACGGGTATTTTTGCAGAATTAGCTGCGGAACTTAAGACTGAGAATGAAGATTTAACAGTTGTAAAGCGGAAAGATGAATTTACGCCGATGCTTCAAGAAGATTTTGACTGGTTTGTTGACGCGATGACAGCGGAGAAACATATTGTGTTTGTAGAGTGCATTGAATTGGGGACGACTGAAATTAAAGGCTTTTTGGCGACTTTGAGAGCGCACAATCTGCTTCCTTCAAGTAAGGTGATTTTGCTGGATTTGCCTACTTTGGAATACATGATGCTTAAAGATAGTTTAGCAGGCAGCATTGAATTATAAAGCGGAGCCATATTTAGTGGAAGTTTCAACTCTTACTAAATTTAAGGAGCAAGCTCACATCA
>JAJXWC010000143.1 GCA_021781855.1 Bacillota bacterium
CAAAATCTCAGCTGAATTGCTCGCTGATTTCACTTTTTTGAAATAGTTCGCATCGCCAAGACGAGTCGCAAGCTCTGCCAAAATGTCCAAATGCGTGCTACCTGCTTCGCTTTCTGGAATCGCTAGCACAAACAGCGTATCCACTTGATTATTAGGGTCAAGTGAAAGATATTCGGCACTCGCAAGAGGCTTCGCCAACCGAATCATAGCAAAAGTCGCCTTTTTGACCGTACTTGATTTACCATGCGGAATCGCAAGTCCATTTTCAAAGCCTGTTAAGCCTTCATTTTCACGGTCATAGAGCGCCTGCTTATAATCCGCCGCACTGGCAACAACCGCTTCTTCAGCAAATTTCTGAGCCACAAACTCAAAAATTTCTTCCTTCGTCGTAAAAGCTTGATTAACAAAAATCAACTTCTCCGATGTTGCATGAGATAAGTCCATGAGAACCTCCAATAAGATGTGAGTTTAGTCTAAAATACTATGCTTTGGTACTTAAAATTCAAGAAGAGCAGATATCAGATTTTTGTGAACTACTTTGAAGTGATAAAAATTCGTGATTTTACATGAAGCATAAGCCCAATTTATTTTCTTGCTTTAGTAAGATAAACTCAATTCATAAATTTTCTATGCTTTTATCTTATCATGAATGAAAACGTTTTTTTATCCAATTTCTGGATAATGCTCCAAATGAAGAAAACGCTTATTTTTTTGAAAAAAATTGTGCTAAAATTAAAACATGGGAATACTATTAAATAACTTTCAAAGTCAGATGAAAGAGCTAACCGACAGCGAATTATCCGCTTTTGTGGCACTTGACAACCGTCCAGAGCTTTTATTCTCTTCAAATTTGACCAGACTTTCAAATGAACTTTTGTCGTCCAATTCCACGCTTATCCGACTCACACAAAAACTCGGTTTCACTGGTTTTACAGAATTTCGCACTGAAATTAAAAAATTAATCGAACAGACTAGTTACAGCTCACAGCCTGACCTACTAGAGCGTTATCAATTTTTCTTCAACGACATTTTGCCTCAAATCAACCCCGACAAGCTGGAATATTTCGCTGATAAAATTTACAGCTCCAATAATGTATTCATCATCGGACTTGGCTTAACCAAGCCCATCGCCGAGTATATGTCAAAATACCTCTACCAGCTTGACCGTGCCTCGATTTATGTCTATGAAAATCACATGCTGGACTTACTGCCCAACCTCCTACATCGGGGTGACCTTGTCATTTTCATTTCTGAAAGCGGTGAGACCAAAAGCCTGCTCTCCTGTGCTTCAAAAGCTGCTCAAAGCTCAGCGACACTTCTTTCTATCACCAATTCCCAACACAATACACTCAATCACACCACGCACATGAGCTTAACCTCTCGCATGCCCGAAAACCACTATCACAATTATGATGTGACTTCCCGCGTTTTCCAGACCGCGATTATTGACCTTGTGCTTGATATTTATCTGAACAAATATTTAAAAACTCCTGCCGATTAAGCAGGAGTTTTGCGATTAATAATTCTTTTGCTCAGGCGAAAATTTGCTTTCACGTTCATCTTTTCCGACGATTTTGACTAGCGTTTCTTCCGCTTCATTCAACGTTTTTTTCAATTTTTCGGACAGGAGCATGCCTTTTTGAAACTCTGAGATGGCGTCTTCTAGTGCGACATCCCCTGACTCCAATTTTTTGACGATGGTCTCAAGTTCTGCGAGGTTTTCCTCGAATTTTTTTTCTTCTACTTTCTTAGTTGGCAATTTGTGCCCCTACCTTTCCGTCTGCGAGTTCAATCTCAATCTTGTCGCCGTTTTTTACATCTCGAACGCTTTTAACAATCTTGCCGCTTTGGCTTGTCACGACCGAAAAGCCACGCGCTTTTATCTTAGAAATATCCAGCAAAAGCAAGGACTGATAGAGCTGTTCCACGCGATTTTTTCGATTTTCGACAATCTTACTGTAAGCCGGCAGAATTTTCCCCGCAGACAGCTCATAATGATGCTTGCCCCTTTGCACCTTGTTTTCTGTCAGCACTGACAGCCGCTCAATCAATCGGTCAAGCTTTTGTAAATGCCCATCATAAAGCCGTTCGGGCTGTCTAAAGACCACCGAATTGGACAATTTTTCGACTTGTTCCCGTTTTTGCTTCATCAGATTGGACAGACGATTGGACAGACGATTTTCTTGCTCTGTTGTCCAGTTGAGCAGGTCAATTCTGGTATTTGGTGTTGCCAGTTCTGCTGCAGCCGTTGGCGTTGCCGCTCTCTTATCCGCTGCAAAATCCGCCAATGTCACGTCCGTTTCATGCCCTACTGACGAAATCACAGGCAAGTGACTTTCAAAAATTGCTCGCACGACGATTTCTTCATTGAAACACCACAAATCCTCAATCGAACCGCCACCGCGCCCAATAATCAACGTATCAAAATCAGTTCTTTGATTGGCACGTTCAATATTTCGTGCGATTTCTTCTGCCGCACCCGCGCCTTGTACCTTTGTCGGATAAAGCACGATTTCACTCAGCGGAAATCGTCTGCTCACTGTCGTGATGATGTCCCGAATGACCGCACCAGACGGACTAGTTACGACCGCAATTTTTTTCGAAAACTGCGGAATTGCTTGCTTCCATTTGGCATCAAAAAGTCCTTCCGCCGTCAATTTTTTCTTGAGTTGCTCAAATTTGACCGCCAAAGCGCCCACACCGTCAGGCACAAGCTGCTCAATATTGATGGAATAACTACCAGACGGTGCATAAAGCGAGATACGCCCGACCACGAGCACTTTCATGCCGTCCTCTAGCTTAAAATCAAGCTTCTTGAACTGCCCCGCCCACATCGTGGCTTGAATTACAGCCCCTTCATCTTTCAGCGCAAAATACTGATGACTCGGTCGCTGTCTGAAATTTGAAACCTCCCCTGTCAAATAAACACGCTCCAAATACGGGTCACGGTCAAATTTGGCTTTGAGATACTTTGTTAAAGTTGATACCGTTAAATATTCTGTCATCATTTACCCCGCACTAAATAAAATAGCAACAAATAGCCAAAATGCAATCGGAAAAAATCCACCTACGCACAAAAGGACAATACCTACAATGCTCACAGCTTTCACTTTTTTAACAGAGCCTAGAATAGTCAGCACAAGCCCGACAGCCAGTCCTATCACAGTACCTAGCTCAGTTGCGTGCATGACTATATCTACTACACTCATATCATCTGTTTCTCCGCTGCTTTCACAGTCTGTACCATCAGCATGGTTCGAGTCATCAGCCCAACTCCGCCAGGCACAGGCGTAATCAGACTTGCCACATCTTTCACGTCATCAAAGTCCACATCGCCATGAAGTTTTCCTTCACTGTCGCGGTTCATCCCGACATCAATCACCACGGCACCTGCTTTCACATAGTCCCTAGTAATCATACGGTCGCGCCCAATCGCTGCCACTAAAATATCTGCTGTTTTACAAAGTTCAGCCAAATCTGGCGTTTTCGAATGCGCAATCGTAACCGTTGCATTTTTATCCATAAGCATTTGCGCCATCGGCTTACCCACGATATTCGAGCGCCCAATCACAACTGCTCGTTTTCCTTCAATCTCCACCTTGTACTCACGCAGCATTTCCATAACGCCAGCAGGTGTGGACGGAACCATTACTGGATTTCCTGCCCAGAGTTTTCCCATGTTCATCGGATGAAAACCATCCACATCTTTTTCAGGATGAATGGCAAGCAAAACTTTTTCCTCAGAAATGTGTCCTGGCAAAGGCAACTGCACCAAAATACCATGCCATTTTTCATCCTGATTATACTGCTCAATCAGCGTTAACAGCTCAGACTCGCTTACCGTTTCGGGTAGTTTTACAACTTCTGATAAAATACCGATTTTTGCTGCATCACGCTCTTTTCCTCGGACATAAATCTGACTAGCTGGATTTTCACCAACCAAAATGACAACGAGCGCAGGAAAAATACCGCGTTCTTTTAATTTTTCTACTTTATCTTGAAGCTCAATCTGCATTTTCGCAGCGAGCGCTTTTCCATCTATTAGTTTCATAAAAATATTATAGCAAAAATTCCTTTATCATGCTTTCCCACAAAATGGAAGTATCATTTCATCTCAGTAGTGCGTGCTATTTACACATTTCGTACTACGAAAGATGAGAGCGAAGCTCGTTACACGAACAAGTTCGTTGGTCACAGTCACAAAGGGCTAGCGCACAAGGCGAAATGATTCTCACTATGTTGCTAAAGTAATATAACAACGAAGACAGCACATACTCGTTATGCAAAAAAAGATAGCAAATTTGCTATCTCAGTCCTGTTCTAAGCCATTTCCGAACGTTCCAAATCCAACGCTCGTATATTTTCAGAAGCCGTTCTCATTTCAACTTCGCGTACTTCACGAGGAAGAAATTTTCTGATGTCGTCTTCATTGTAGCCAACCTGCAATCGTTTATCATCCAAGATAAGTGGTCGGCGTAAGAGTGTACGATTTTCTTGAATGAGCTCAATAAGTTCATTCACAGAAATTTGGTCAAAATTAATTTTCAGGCGTTGATAAGCACGGCTTCGTTTAGAAATAATTTCTTCGAAACCGTCTTCTGTCAGGGACAAGATTTTTAAGAAATCTTCACGGCTGATATCATCGTTTAATAGGCTGATTTCTTTGTATTCTAAGCCACGTTCAGTCATCCACTCTTTTGCCTTTTTACATGAACTACATGAAATCACGGTATAAATTTTAATCATAGGAGCACCTCATTTATTTTTCTATCATTTTCTTATTTTTTTCTTATTTATTTATAATCTTATTATAACATGATTAAAAATAAAGTAAAGGGCTTTGAGAGAAAAATTGGGGCTTTTAACCATATTGTAAGGAACTGAAAGAATTGTAAATAAGTGAAAAAGCCTGTTAAAATACAGACTTTCTCATTATTTATATTCACGGTAAATACGGTCCGACAGGAGACACAGCACCTCATAATTGATTGTGTGACGCCAGTCTGCAATATCCTGAGTCGTGATTTCATGCTCACCCTCACGACCAATAAGCGTTACTGGGGTACCTAAAGGATAAGCTTTTTCTAATTTAATGCACATTTGGTCCATTGACACACGACCGATGATTTCACAGAATTTTCCGTCAACGAGAACATGAAATCCTTGCATATCACGTGTCCAACCATCTGCATAGCCGATTGAAACGGTGCCGACCCAAGTTTCCTCAGTTGCTCGAAAAGTCGCACCATAACCGACTGTATCGCCTACTTCAATCATTTTTACGTGTGTCAGCTCGGATTTCAAGGAAAATGCCGGCTCTAATTCGTAAGGCAGTTCCAAAGTTTCACCACTTGGATTTAGACCATACATCGCAATACCGAGACGCTCAATGTCTTGTACTTGCTCACTATGCCACAATCCTGCCGCCGAATTTGTCGAATGAACATATTTGGGGCGACGCAAGAGCGATTTGACCATTTCGTCAAATTTTGTTTTTTGTGCATCAAATTTGTGATTATCTGCTTCGTCAGCTGTTGCAAAATGAGTAAAAATACCATCAAAAACGATAGAATGAGCATCAGCCAATTCAATCATTGCATTTGCCTCAGCCGCATCACGCACACCAATTCGTCCCATACCAGAATCAACCGCAATGTGAATTTTTAGATTTGACAATCCTGTCAAATTTTTTTCTTGAGCAACAATTAATTTTAGCCAATCCAAACTTGGAGCGGTCAATGTAATATTAAGACTGGCTGCGATGTCTGCATTATCAGGTACAATTCCTGACAAAACCAGTATCGGCTTTGTAATCAAATGATGGCGAAGTTCAATCGCTTCATCCAAATTGGACACACAAAAACCATCAACCAGTTCATGAACACTCCTGGCAACGGGTACAGCACCATGACCATAAGCATTCGCCTTGACAACTGCCCAAAGCTCCGCTTTTTTATTGATATGCTGCCGCATCTTTTTTACATTATTTTGAATCGCCGTCAGACTGATGATTGCTGGCGTATGGCGATGTGGAGAAGATTTCATTTTTATTCCTTGATTATTTTTCTAGCACAACAAAGGCAATCGCTTCAAGATTACTATGTG
>JAJXWC010000144.1 GCA_021781855.1 Bacillota bacterium
ATGATTGAACCAGGTGCTCCGGGATCTTCCACAAGAAGCCTGCAAGCACAATAAGCGATGGCTCATATTCGTGCAGCATGTCTTTGAGCTGAGGACTCTGAAACATCGCACGGTCAATCACAAGCGAATCACTGTGAATATCCATTTTCCAGTAAAGTTCTGCATCTGCCAGCCACATCATAATCGTCTTGTCGCCGACTAAGGCTTGGTCATGGCTCTCAGCATAACCGATATTTTTCTCTCCTGGGCGGCGCGTCGTCAGCTCCCACCATAAAGCCATCAAATCCAGTTCATCATCAGACTTTGTCTTAAGTTGTTTAATCCAAAAATCAGGAATTCCCATCGACAGTCGATAATCAAAACCGATACCACCGCTGGAAATCGGCAGCGCCATACCAGGCATAGCTGACATATCCTCCGCAATCGTTGTTGCTTCAGGGTTAATCTGGCGAATCAGCTCATTAGCCAGCATAAGATAGGTCACGGCTTCTACATCTGTGTTGAGCGAGAAATATTTGCCGTAATCCGTAAAGGCCGTTCCTAGTCCGTGGTCATGATAAAGCATACTTGTCACACCGTCAAACCGGAAACCGTCAAACTTGTAAATATCCATCCAAAACTTCAGATTTGACAGCAAGAAATGCAGGACTTCATCTTTTCCATAATTGAAAAGTTTGGTGTTCCAAGCTGAATGCTCACCTCGCTCGCCTTCATGGAAATACTGTGAAGTCGTCCCGTCAAACAAGTTCAGCCCATCACCGACATTTTTTACTGCGTGTGAATGTACCACATCCAAGAGCACGCGCAAACCCATACCGTGCGCCGTGTCAATCAAGGCCATCAAGTCCTCTGGACTACCAAAGCGGCTTGAAATCGCAAAGAAATTGGACACCTGATAGCCAAAACTCGCATAAAGCGGATGTTCCATAATCGCCATGAGCTGAATCGTATTGTAACCGTCTTTTTTAATTCGCGGTAGCACATCACGTGTAAACTCCTTATAGCTGTTAATCCGATATTCTTCAGTTGAAATCCCGATGTGCGCCTCATAAATCAACGGTGCTTCCGTCAATTTCGGTGCTGTATTTTTCCACTCATAAGTCGGATTGACAATCACGCCGTCTAATTGGTGTTGTTCATTGGGTACGGCATACATAGCATAGCTTGGCACACGGAAAACCTGCTCACCGCTTGGCAAAATCAATTTGACTTTGACCTTACTTCCGACTGGCAAAAGTCCAGGCACTTGGATTTCCCAAACACCGCCGTAAGCTGCATTTAACTCAAACCGGCCACCGTCCCAGTTGTTAAAATCGCCTACAAGATAGGCTTTTACAGCATTTGGCGCCCATTCACGAAAAGTCCAAAAGTCTTTTTCTTGCTGAAATCCAAAATACTTATAGCCGTTTGCAAAATCAGACAAAACACCGTCAACGCCCAGCAGACGCTTCTTTGTCCGGGCAAATTCAAACAGACGCAAAGACAAATCTTCTTTAAATGGCTCCAAATAAGGGTCGTATTCTAAAATGTTTAAAGGCATCGTTTTTCTCCTTTTATCGAAAGTTTTCCTAACATCATTTTACCATTTTTGGAAAGGTTTTCATAATAAAAATATGAATTTTTGCTAAAAAAATGATTTGACGGTTTTGTCAAATCATTTTACTGATAAAATTTCTGGTCATTTAAACAGAAAATCTGTACGGGAACAGCATCAAATCCTTTAATATCGGTGCGCACAATCGTATCATCCAAATCAACAAATTCAGGATTTATCCCAAATAAAATATTACTAATGTGACCGATAAAAACCTGCGTTTGCCCTATCGGTACTTGCATTTTCGCTGCAAAACTCTGTCTAAAAGTTGCGGGCGCATTGCGCATATTTTTATTATTCCAACTCAAATCCCAAGCCGTTTGCTGATTGATTGGTTTACTAAAATCCGCCGAATGAGACAAGGAAAGCCATTTGTCGTTTACTTTGATAATCAATTCACGCGGCTCACCAAATCCATTTGCCATTTCTTTCAACAAAAAAGCTCGCTCAGTTGCAGATAACTTTACCCACTCTGCTTCTGATTCTGCCCAGCCATTTGGTACATTTGCACCATATTGGGCAATCGCCTGCTTCAAATTGGCTAACTGCTGTGCATCTGTTGCTCCGTCAGAAGCCATCGGCAGCCACATATCCTCATGATTTCCCGTCAAAACAGTCACGTGATAGCCCCTAGCGGGTAAAGTTTGGGTCAAATAAAGCAAGGCATGAAAACCAGCAGGCCCGCGGTCAATCGTGTCCCCTAAAACGAAAAGTTGGTCTGCTTTTGAAAATTTGACCGCAGCAAGCGCCTTTTTAAAGCTGTCAAATCGTCCATGAATGTCAGATACTAAAAAAGTCCGCGCCGCTTTGAACGACTTGTCAGAAACCTTCTGAAGCGCAATTTGCTCCGTCATCGGTTTTGCCGTAGTCACTGCCGCTTGTGAATGATAATCTCTAAAGTAAGACAGCAACAAAAAACCACCAGCAAGCAAAAAGACAAATAAACCCGCTAAAATAGAATAATAACCTAATTTTTTCATTCTGCAAAACCAAACCAAGGATTTTCTTCATCGTCAACAGTCTCTTGCTGTTGATTTGACAGTATTTCAGGTACTTTTGGCAATCCAAAATCTACCAACGGGTTTGACAAATTAGTCAAATCCTCCACCTTTTCCTTGCCAAATGACTTCGCCTCTAAAAATTGAATATATTCATAAAAATCTGTTAAGAGTTCCTGATAATAAGCCGTCTCATCTGAAACATCCGATTGTTCAAAAGCTGCTTGCGCTTCTCCCCAACGTTCCGCGATATGCTTACTTTTCATAAAGGCATCGTAATCCATTTTCTTCCCCCAATATTTTTCCTCTCTATTATAGCGCAACTTTTACAATCTCGGCAATAAAAAAGACAGCAGTAAAATTTTTACCACTATCTCATCACCTGATAATGCTTCCCACACATCAAAATAGGAAAAGCTTGCTCTTACATCCCTAACCCACTAATAAGATAGTAAGGAAC
The DNA here is from genome assembly GCA_021781855.1 of Bacillota bacterium. Taxonomy (GTDB): domain Bacteria; phylum Bacillota; class Bacilli; order Lactobacillales; family Streptococcaceae; genus Lactococcus. Next base: position 3,053 of record JAJXWC010000144.1, read on the forward strand.
AAGCGCCAAAAGAAACGTAAGCACCATTAAAAATTTGTAATTTTTAATTTTTCTCATTTTTTGCCTCCAACAAAAGCTAAGTCACTTATTCGGCAGTTTACTTGATTCCACCGAACCTTTTCTTTTTTGTAACTTTATTATATAATGGTTTTTGGAGATTATAAAATACAAAGTTACCCTAATTTTATAAATATATAAAAAGCACATTAACTTTATTAGTATTCGATTAGAGTTGCTAAATTGCTTTTTACAACGATTTATTTCTTAAAACTTAAGTTTTATATAAACAAACCGAGTTCGTCCTCCCAGCTTTTAGGAAAATAGATAAAATGGAACTGTTTACGACTCCTTGTCTACAGCCTTGAAATAGTGTTTCAAGCGCAAAACTACATTTTCTTGATTTTATACGAAGCTGAGCAGTCGAGCTCGCATCTTGAACGGAGAATTTATGCTTGAAAAACAAACAGAAAATCACTTAGGACAAGTTTACAAACTCTTTCGCAAAGCCAAAGGTTTTACACTCAAAGAAGCTGCGGGAAATGATATTTCTTTTACTCAACTTTCAAATTTTGAAAACGGCAATACAATGCTCACTGCAGATACTTTTTTTGCAGTCTTGCAAAATATCAATGTCAACACATTTGAATTTCAGAATGCTTATAACAGCTATCTAACTTCCAGAGATATTATGCTTTTCAGTTCCGAAATTACTGATGCTTACCTCAACAAAAACATTGCCAAACTCAAAACTTTACTTAAACAAGTTGAAAATCTTATCAAAGAAAATCCTAAAAAGAAAAAATACATCCTTGACAGAGTCCATGTCGAAGCAACAATCGCAATGGTTAAACCGACCTATCATGTCCCTGAAAAAGATATTGACTATCTAAAAAATTATCTCTTTAACCTCAAAGAATGGGGCATTTATGATATTTCATTGCTCGGTTGGTGTGTCACTACCTTTGATGTATTCACTTTAGCAGACCTGACGCAACACATGCTCGCTCCCGCTCAGATGAATCAAAAACTTCACTATGTCCAACAGACAATCATTCAAACCGTACTTAACGTCATTAATATTTTTATTAACGAAAAGCAATTCACACTAGCAAATAATTTAATCCACTATCTTGATGAAGATAAAATCCTTGATTATTATATGTACGAAAAATTTACACTCATTTACAGTAAAACTTTGCTGGCTTATGAGCAAGGCGATGAAGCTGCTTTAAGCACGATGAAACATTGTCAAGAAATACTCGAATTTTGTGAATGTTTCAACACCGCTAACATGGTTGCTGATGAAATTGGCAAAATCGAATCTAAGCATTAAAATAAAAAAACTTGCTCCTAAAGCAAGTTTTTTTATTTTAATGCCGACTATAGGAATCGAACCTACGACCCCTTCGTTACGAGTGAAGTGCTCTACCGACTGAGCTAAGTCGGCACTATAAGATTGTCTTTTGACAACCATTATATTATAACAAAATTTCGGAAACTTTTGCAAGTATCAACTCATTCTGCTTTGTGAATCCTACATGTACCGTCAAAAATCTTTTGCGTTTGGTTTATTATAGCCATATTTTTCGCAAAAATCTTCACGGAATTCAAGCAAATTATCTTCCATGATTGCTTGTCTTACCCGCTTCATTAAATTCACAAGGAAATAAAGATTATGATAAGAGCATAAACGAAGTCCAAATGTTTCATCTGCCTTAATCAAATGTCTTAGATAAGCTCGTGTGTAATTACGGCAAGTATAACAATCACATTCTGGGTCAAGTGGCGTAAAATCATGCTCGTACTGAGCATTGCGAATATTGACCCGTCCAAAACTCGTCATCAGCGTGCCATTTCGGGCAATCCGCGTCGGCAACACGCAGTCAAACATATCCACACCGCGAATCACGCCGTCAATCAAACTGTCAGGTGCCCCAACCCCCATAAGATAACGTGGTTTGTCCTCAGGCAGCAAAGGCGTCGTAAAATCAAGCACCTCATTCATCTCCTTATGACTTTCGCCAACTGCAAGTCCGCCAATCGAATAACCCGCAAAATCCATACTCATCAAATCATGCGCTGATTGTGTCCGCAAATCCTTAAATCCTGCACCTTGCACAATACCAAACAAACCTTGCTCCGCTGGTCGCTTATGAGCAGCGAGTCCGCGTTCTGCCCAACGGCTCGTCCGCTCGACAGAAGCTTTTACATAATCATAAGGCTGATAGAATTGCGGACATTCATCAAAACTCATCATAATATCTGAGCCAAGATTATTTTGAATCGAAATCGCTTTTTCAGGCGACAGAAAAAGTGCTGAGCCATCCAAATGAGACTTGAACTTTACTCCTTCTTCTGTAATATTTTTCTTATTTTCCACTAGCGAATAAACTTGAAAACCACCACTATCTGTCAAAATTGGCTGGTCCCAATTCATAAATTTGTGTAAACCGCCAGCTTGCGCCACCAATTCATCTCCTGGACGCAGCCAAAGATGGTAGGTATTTGACAAAATAATCCCGCTACCAATCGCTTTGAGCTCCTCTGGACTCATGGTTTTTACCGTTGCTTGCGTGCCAACCGGCATAAACATTGGCGTTGGTTAGGCGATTGAACAGCGTGGATTTGCCCGCATTGGTGTAGCCCACGAGAGATAGCGACAGCACCTCGGAACGGTTGCGCGCCTTGCGCTGCAACTCACGATTGCGTTTGAGTTGTTTCAAACGCGCGTTAAGCAACTGCACACGCCGATCCAGCTTGCGCCGATCCAGTTCCAACTGGGTTTCACCGGGGCCACGCGCACCGACAGCATATTTCTGCTGCCCCATGTCCATATTCATGCCGACCAGACGCGTGGACAGATATTTGAGCTGAGCCAGTTCGACCTGTACTTTGCCTTCATGGCTCTGCGCCCGCAACGCAAATATATCCAATATCAGCATGGTGCGGTCGATTACGCGCGTTTTAATTTTGGCAGTCAGGTTACGCATCTGCGCCGGAGACAGGTCGTGATTAAATATCACCAGCGGCACTTCCAGTTCTTCGACGATAG
>JAJXWC010000145.1 GCA_021781855.1 Bacillota bacterium
TCCCTCTGCCAAAAAATGCGCAATTACCTGCAAATAAACTTCTGTCTTACCCGAACCCGTAATTCCTTCCAGCAGAAACGGAACTTCCGCTGATTTGACAATAGCGTCAAAAGCCGTTTGCTGTTCGTCGTTGAGTGCTTTAGCCTTGTCAGTGCTGACCGCATCAAACATCGCTTGCGTCCGTGAGACGACCGCTTCGTCAATGCTGACAAGCCCATTTTGCTCGAAGAATTTGATGATTTCTCTTGAAAATGGAACTGATTTGACGGCGATTTTTTCCTCAAGCTTGAGCAAAAATGCTTTACATTCTTGTCTTTTCTTCGCTGTTTTTCCAATTTCAAAAGTCGCCAATGTTGCTCGGTCGGGGACAGAAAGAAAGCGTTCTGTTTTGTGATTTTCTTTTGATTTTGCCAGATATTCGACTGTCACTTCGCCCGTTTGGACTTTTTTGGACAATCCCACTTTTTCTTGTTCGGAAAGCTGTGACCAGCGCCACTTTTCGCCATCAGTCGTGCTCAACAACTTGTCATAACTCGAATTGAGCAAATTAGGCAACATTGCTTTTAGGCAAGAAATCTTATAGGAAAACACCGTGTGTCGCATCTCATCAGCCAACCAGAGTTGTTCTGCACTCAGCACCGGCTCCACATCCAGCAGCTCAGCAATCTGCTTCAAACCAGAAAATTCAACCGGTCTTTCTTCCTCAAAAAGTCCCACGACAATCCCCTGAACCAACCGGTTCCCCGCTCCAAAAGGCACGTGAACGCGCATCCCGATTTTCAAAAATGGTGCAAAATCGGCAGAAACAGCATAGGAAAAAGGTTTATCCGTCTGCATCAGCGGAACATCAACAATAACTTCTGCAATTTTCAAATTCTACCTCCGCCCAATATTTCATACATTTAATCTAACATTGCTAAATTTCGCTTCGTTCTACCGCCATAAGTCAGTCACACTTCTCGGACAGAGTGACCTTATAACTACGCCATAAGATTGTACTCTGACCTCCATAAGAGATAGAATAATTCCGATGAGCGAATTAGCCAGTTCAAATCTATTATAGCAAAAAGCACGCTTACGCGCGCTTTTTCATTCTTCTTCGTTGTCAGAAGCTTTCGCAGCACGATTTCCTTTTTGTCTGGCTTCTTCTTCAGCTTCTTCTCTAGCGATTTGTTCTTTAATTAATTTCTCTCTCATCCTATCTTCCAAATGTCCCATCTCGCGACGTTCAGCCAAAGTTTTGCGTTTGGCATCGGGTCCTGGGTGAATCGTCACCGTTCCCTCGGCGATTTCCTCCAAAGCTTGCAACGTGTGCTTTACTGATTTGAAAACTCGACCTTTTTTTTCTTCCTCAGTCAGTTTTGAAAGACGTTCATCATCAGGAAAATATTTCGTAGGGCGTTCACCATCGCGCAATTCATGCGCACGTTTTGCTTCCAAAATAACCAAAGAATACTTTGAATCCACTTGCTCCAACAACTTATCAATTGAAGGTTCTAACATCATAATCAATTACCTCACTTTTTCATTTTATAAAATTTAACAAAATCGTCAAATCAGAATTCACTCTCGTCAACCATTTTACGATAGCGTCCAATCACACGGTCTACCCGAAAATGTTCTGCTTCAATAATTTGCTTCACCCGTCCAGCTGCAAGTTCCACCTCGTCATTGACCACAGCATAATCATACTCACTCATCAGACGAATTTCCTCTTTTGCCTTCTCCAAACGCGATGCAATCACTTCCAGAGAATCTGTCCCACGACCAACTAGCCGTTCACGTAACTCCTCCAAATCAGGTGGAGTCAAAAAGACAAATACGCCATCAGGAACCTTATTCTTGACCTGTAATGCTCCCTGCACTTCAATCTCAAGGAAAACATCTTTCCCTTCGTCTAATGTCTGATTCACATAAGTCAGTGGTGTGCCATAATAATTGCCGACATATTCCGCATATTCCAGCATTTGCCCCTGACGAATCATTTCCTCAAACTGCTCTCGCGTCCGAAAATAATAATCACGTCCATCAACCTCACCTGGTCTCTGTTTGCGTGTCGTCATTGACACACTATATTTAAAATTATTTTCGCTCTCAAAAATCTTCGCACGTACAGTGCCTTTTCCCACACCAGAAGGTCCTGAAAAGACAATCAACAAACCACGTTCGGGCATTTCACATCTCCAATCATTCTTTATCAACTATTTTAGCAAAAAGCCTATGGAAAATCTATATTTTGTAACTAAAAAGAAATGTTTTGTCCTCAAAATATTAAAAATAGGTTCAAAAAGTCCATTTATATTCTCACGAAAAGTGAAAACTCTGTTTCCTTTATTCGCAAGCTAAGTAAATAAAAACGAGCCAAATGGCTCATCTTTATTTACTTAGCAAAGTCAATCGCACGAGTTTCACGAATAACAGTAACCTTGATATTTCCCGGATAATCCATTTCGTTTTCAACTCGATTTTTCACATCACGTGCTAACACAACAATCTGGTCATCTGAAAGTTTTTCAGGTTTAACCATAATACGTACTTCACGTCCAGCTTGTAAAGCAAATGCCGACTCAACACCATCAAAGCTTGTTGAAATGTTTTCCAAATCACGCAAACGCTTGATGTAATTTTCAATCGACTCACGACGAGCACCAGGTCTTGCCGCAGACAAGGCATCAGCCGCCGCAACAAGCACCGCAATCACTGAATTAGGCTCCGTATCATTGTGGTGAGAAGCAATCGTGTTCACGACAATCGGATTTTCCTTATACTTTCGTGCCAATTCTGTACCGATTTCCACATGAGACCCCTCGACTTCATGGTCAAGTGCTTTACCGATATCATGCAAGAAACCTGCTCGCTTAGCTAAAGCAACATTCTCTCCCATTTCGGCAGCCAGGTTCCCAGCAATATTTGCCACCTCAACAGAGTGGTCTAATACATTTTGCCCATAAGAAGTTCGGAAGTGCAAACGTCCCATAATTTTCATCAAATCAGGGTGGAGATTATGTGCACCAACTTCAAATGCGGCCTGCTCTCCAAATTCGCGCATCTTGTGGTCAAGTGCCTTGCGGTTTTTCTCGACTAATTCTTCAATTCGAGCAGGATGAATACGTCCATCCTGTACCAGTTGCTCCAATGTCATCCGTGCGATTTCTCGACGAATCGGGTCAAAGCCTGACAATACAACCGCCTCTGGCGTATCATCAATGATGACATCAATCCCCGTTAATGCTTCAAAAGTACGAATGTTTCGCCCTTCACGGCCAATAATCCGTCCCTTCATGCTATCATCTGGCAAGTTCACAACAGACACCGTTTGTTCGGCAACTGAATCACTTGACACGCGCTGAATAGCCAATGAAATAATATTTTTCGCCCGCTTATCAGCTTCTGCCGCTGCTTTTTCCTCGCTTTGCCGAATCATTTGTGCCATTTCTTTTGTCAACCCATCACGAGTATCTGTCAAAATAATGTCACGCGCTTCGTCCATCGACAAGTTCGAGATACGCTCTAGCTCTTGATGTTTCGTTTCTTCAATATGCGATAATTCTTGCTCACGCTTATTGAGTGTATCAGCTTTCTTCGCGAGATTTTCTTCTTTTGAATCTAAGTTTCTTTCTTTTTTCGATAAAGTATCGTCCTTTAAGTCCAATACTTCCTCACGTTTTGTTAGGCGTTGTTCAGTTTCTTTTAACTCCTTACGTTCTTGCTTAAATTCATTTTCGATATCACGGCGTTGCTTTTGCTCTTCTTCTTTGAGCGTAAAACGTGCTTCCTTTTTGAAATGTTCTGCTTCTTTTTTCAAATTTTCAGCATCACGTTTTGCATTTGCCGTTATCTCATTTGCTTTATTTTCTGCTTCAGTAATCAAACTTTCAGCATCCTGCTGACCTTTTTTGATATTTTGAGCATAAAAAATAAAAGCGACAACTAATACAACCAATAAGACTGCAAGAACGATAACAATAACGTTCATACATCTCCTTTAAAGTCAATCGCACTGCAGTTCAACACGATTAACAGTTTGATTATAAATTTAAATGTTCATTGCGAGCAATCAACTTATTCATTGTAACATTTTTTCTTAAAATTTTCAATTATGGCTTTACACCGCTTTCAATTTTTTAGAATTTCTGCAGAAGATTTAAATCGTATTTTGAGCGCTTTTAATTTTAAACATTGTCAGATTAATCGAGAATTAGAAAAATTATTAATAGATGCAACATCGCAAAAAAAAAAACGGGAAAACCCGTTTTTTATTTTCCAAGCACAGCTTTAAGCGCATCAACTTTATCTGTATGTTCCCACGGCAAATCCACATCGGTACGACCAAAGTGTCCATAAGCTGCAGTTTGTGCATAAATAGGGCGAAGTAAGTCAAGCATTTTGATAATTCCAGCAGGACGAAGGTCAAAAACCTCACGAATCGCTGCAAGTAATTCATCATCGCTGACTTTTCCCGTGCCGAATGTTTCAACATTGATAGAGGTTGGTTTGGCAACACCAATCGCATAAGAGAGTTGAATTTGTGCTTTATCAGCAAGCCCTGCCGCAACAATATTTTTTGCGACATAACGCGCAGCATACGAAGCTGAACGGTCAACCTTAGTGGCATCTTTGCCTGAGAATGCACCACCACCGTGGGGCGCATAACCACCGTAAGTATCAACAATAATCTTTCGGCCTGTCAAGCCGCTATCCCCTTGAGGTCCACCGATAACGAAACGTCCTGTCGGATTGATGAAATATTTGGTTTCATCATCAAGTAATTCAGCAGGAATAACAGCTTTGATGACTTTTTCAATCACATCATGGTGAATTTCTTCGTTTGTAGCTGTTGCAGCATGCTGTGTCGAGATAACAACAGTGTCAATCCGCTTTGCTTTACCATCTTCATCGTATTCGACTGTCACTTGTGATTTTGCATCTGGACGGAGATAAGAGATTTCGCCAGATTTGCGAAGGTCAGCAAGCTTTTTCACCAATTTATGGCTAAGTGAGATAGCAAGCGGCATATATTCTGCAGTTTCATTCGTTGCAAAGCCGAACATCATACCTTGGTCGCCTGCGCCAATAAGGTCAAGTGGGTCAATAATTTCGCCATTTTTACCACGAACTTCTTCAGCTTCATTGACCCCCTGTGCGATGTCACTTGACTGCTCAACGAGTGACACATGAACGCCAACCGACTTGTAGTCAAAACCGTTTTCGCTGTCTGTATAGCCGATTTTCTTGATGGTATCGCGAACGACACTTGCAATATCAACATAAGCTGATGTTGATATTTCACCGAAAACGTTGACCGTTCCTGTGTAAACAACCGTTTCACAGGCAACGTGCGCATCTGGGTCTTGACTGACAATCGCATCAAGAATAGCATCTGAAATCTGGTCAGCAACTTTGTCTGGATGTCCTTCTGAAACAGATTCAGAAGTGAATAAGTGTTTTTCTAACATTTTTATTTCCCCTACTATATAAGTATTTTTTCGGTTACAGGCAATGAGCAGTTTACACTGCTTCCAAAAAATTTGGAACCATCGGAAATGTAACTCTTTTATTTTAACATATTTTTGATAAATATGAATTTGACAGGTCTATCAGAAGCTGGAATTCTAACGGTAAGCTTCTGACCAAAGGAAATTCATACCCAAAGATGAAAACTTTATGCTTTATCCGCATATTTGGCTACAATGCCAGAATACTAAGACGCAATAGCAAAATGCTAAGCTTCAAGTTTAATCTTTCTTTCATTTTTTACTCATAAAATCACGAGTCAGCGGAAGCCCTTGTCCTGATGCACCTTTGGTCATCAAAAATTGAATAACATCAATATTTCCTTCCCGACCCAGAATGGATGGAGTTACCGCGTCTTTTACCGGACGAATCTGACCACCGGCAGTTGGACTTTGTTGAACTCGGCGGTTGGCAACGGCTCGGTCGTTTCCGTGACGGACGTCAACCCCGGAGATAACCAGCGGTTTTACAAGGTAACGTCTCCATGAACCGCGCGAACTACACGCACCGCCTTCCGGGAAAAAGGCTTATCGCCCGAGGCAGGATTGCTTTTACCTTGATTGAATTGCTGGTGGTTATCGCCA
>JAJXWC010000146.1 GCA_021781855.1 Bacillota bacterium
TTGATTGCTTTTGTAAGCTATGGTGTTTATAATGGTTGGCGACATGATGAAACAGTATTACCCTTGCGATTTTTCAAGATACGAAATTTTACAGCCGCAAATATTGGAATTTTTTTGGCAGGAATTTCTTCAAATGGACCAATGCTGCTTTTACCGCTCTTTTTTCAAAATACAAAGGGTTTTACAGCAACACAGGCAGCTCTGATGCTGGTGCCACAAGGGTTAGGAATGCTGATTGCACGTCCTACAATTGGAAAACTAATTGATAGATTAGGCGCCCGTCCTGTTGTTCTTGTTTCTTTGGCAATTTCTTTTGTTGGTACAGTTCCTTTTATTTTCGTTTCACAGGCAACAAGTTTAGTTTGGTTAGGAATCGTGCTTCTGGTACGTGGAGTTGGAATCGGCGGTTTACAAATGCCAATGATGACAGACATTTTTATCGGACTGGACAAAAAAGACGTTGCGAGTGCTTCTGTTGGTCAACGAATTATTCAAAATATCGGCTCTAGCTTTGGTTCGGATGAGATTTCAGCAGTCGTTACGGCAGTTGTGACTTCAGAAATCACAGGACAAATGAGCGCAAAACTACATCAACTAACGGCGGCTCATACAATATTGACTCCGACAGTAGTAGCTTCTGTGAAAAAAGGAGTAGAGGCAAGTGTTACCTTGAACGGCTATCAAATCGGATTTCTTGTCAGCTCTGTATTCCTTATGCTCATTGCCATTCCTTCATTTTTCCTAAGTAGCCGAAAATCCTGAATTTCTGACAATTTCTGAAAAACTTGATATAATTTATTTATATAAAATTTTTCAAAGAGGAAAAAATAATGGCTTTAGCTAAAATTGTTTATGCAAGTATGACGGGAAACACTGAGGCGTGCGCAGATATTGTTGCGGACAAGCTGGAAGAATTGGGCTTTGAAGTAGAATGTGATGAATGTTCTGGTGTCGATGCTGAAGATTTCATAGATGCTGACCTTTGTATTGTTGGTACTTACACTTACGGCGATGGCGAATTGCCCGATGAAATTGTAGATTTTTATGAAGACCTTGCAGATGTGGATTTGACAGGCAAAATCTATGGCTGTTTCGGTTCTGGCGACACTTTTTATGACGATTTTTGTATTTGTGTTGACCAGTTTGAAGCTCAGTTTGAAAAAACTGGTGCAACAAAAGGTGCCGAATTAGTCCGCGTAGATTTGTCACCTGAAGATGAAGATGAGCAGCACTTAGAAGCCTTTGCTGAAGCACTTGCGACACATTTTGATTTGTAATAAAAAAAGTTGCTGATTGGCAACTTTTTTGTTTTCGACAAATTTTGTTAATCTGATATAAGATTGAGTGCATTAGACGAATTTCTTACTATTCCTTCGTCAAACTGAACATCAAAATTCCCGCTGCAACAGCTACATTCAGCGACTCAGCCTGTCCCACCATGTCAATGTGAATGAGTTGGTCTGCTTTTTTCTGTGCCAAATCGCTAATACCAGCTCCTTCGTTTCCCATAACAAGCGCAAATTTCTCAGATTTTATCGTTTTATAAGAGACTGAGTGTGTTGATAAGGTGGTCACAAGCAATTCCAAGCCTTGATTTTTCAGCAAATCGAATAGCGTGCTAGCTTCAATGTCTGTCACAAGCGGTAAGTGAAAGTTACTCCCTTGCATACTTCGCATAACTTTGGGGCTATAAACATCTGCTGTATCCGCCGTTGTAAATACTGCATCAAATCCTGCAGCATCTGCTGTTCTAATCATTGTTCCAACATTTCCAGGGTCTTGCACGTTTTCCAAAACCAGCACTTTTTTTCCTTCAAAGTCTGACAGTTCAGATTTGACAACCTCCGCAACGACACCCTGTGGGGTAGACATTTCTGACAGGCTTGTCAAAAGCACTTTTGGCACTACAATCACGTTTTCGACTGCTTTTCCCAAACGCTCAACCTTTTCTTCATCTACGAAAACTTGCACAATTTCTGCCTTCGCCTTTATTGCTTCTTCGAGAAGATGAAAGCCCTCAATCAGATAATGCCCTGACTGCTTTCTCCCCTTACGAGTCAAGAGTTTACGTGCTTCTTTAAGTTTTTTATTTTCTTTTGAGGTAATCCATTCCATACTCTCATTTTAACAAATTTTTCAAAATATTGCCCAAAATTGTGCTATAATGAAGCGGAGAGCAATTCGTTAAAATCTTGGTAGGCACTGCTGAGATTAAACTTTTTGAAGGGAATTGGAGGAATTCAATGTTCAAACAAAAAATAATTGTTTCAGGGCGCGTGCAAGGCGTTGGTTTTCGTTATTTTGTTATCATGGAAGCTCGTAAACTTGGTATTTTCGGACGCGTTTGGAATAACGATGACGGTAGTGTCGGGATTCTTGCTCAAACAGATGATGCCCAAGCGCTTAGCCAATTTACAGCGATTATCCGCAAAGGACCTAAGCGGAGCCCTTTTGCTAAAGTGAGTTATCTTGATAGCGTCCCTGCTCATTTTGATGATTTTTCTGACTTTAATATTAGTTACGACTCTTTTTGAAAGTTCTGTCAAAATAAATTATTGGGAAGTCTAATTCTAAGAAAAATTTTAGTGGACTTATTTCAAATTATATAGTTTTAGCATCAAAATTATCAGAAAATAATAATAAATACTTGACAAATTCAAAGTAACTAAGTATAATAAATTTGTTAGAAAATACGAAATTTTCTAATTTAATTAATAAATCAGATTAAGAAAAATGTTATCATTACTTTGGGAGTGGCAATAGTACTGTTTTTAGCAGCGGTAGCTATTCCTGCAAAAGCTTCAACTTTTTACGGTACTGGAGGAAATTGCACCTTAATAAAAACTTCAACTGGTGCTCAATGGAAAGTGCATCCATATACCTCAATGACATATGAGTTCGGAGGTATTATTGAAGTAGTCTATAAAGGAACATATCTTCCTTTGGTTTATCCAATTTTAGAAGTTGGAGAAAATGGAAGTACTATTTCAGGAACCATTTCGTTTCCTAAAAGAAATGGTGGAAAAATTATTCTGACGGGAGAAGCAGTTGCAACTAATTTTAAAGTATTTAGTGGATTCATTATAAATGATGGAGCAGTTAGCATTGGGTTCTAAAGAAAATAAAACTTATTTTGAGCGAGCGATTTCCTCTCTCATGAAATATAATAAAATCGAAAACATTACTGTGAATATTGAGGAATTTCAAGATGACGGAGATGATTCTGTACAGATTACACTACAAAATATTGGTAAGAGTAATGAAGAACTCATTAAGGGGATATTGTGTGTGACCACCCTTTTAAACAAAATGTCTTGTAGCTATGGTTGGGGTCTCGGTTCCAGTTTGAATGATGTTGTCCAATCACTTCGTTTTGTAGTGAATGGTGAAGAATTTCGTAATGCCAATGAAGCTTATGAAACTAAGAGCTAATTCAAGTTTAAAAATCAAAAAACCTTGTCAACAACAAGGTTTTTATCTTAACAATATAACAATATATGGTAAAATTTTTACCGAACAAATCTTCATTTCACTTACCAATCAAATAGTTTCAGCAAATACATATGCCAACGTACTTCACGCGCATAGAACATATTTCCACCATTGACATACAATTTTCCGCCGCTATTGAGCAAGGAATCCAACGTGATATGATAATAAGTTGCCCCTGTTGTATTTCCCAAGCTAGGTGCAACAACATCTCGCGAATAGGTCTTTGACAGAGCAAGCGTATTCACGCCGCCGTGATTTGCTATATAATTCACATAAGATTTTCCATAATTATAAGCTTGCACACCGGTCCAAACATCTACCTTTTTCTCTGCCGCATACTCCAATACATTAGTCAAATTTGACAATCCTTGCTGTATGCTCTCAGATTCAGAAGAAATCGAATTTGTTTGCCCAGTCAAGCTTTCGCTTGATTGCATGACATCAGCCGTTTTTCCTTTTGTTTCTGTATAGATAATTGCAAGCGCTAAATTAGTGTCACCTTGCAGTCCTTGCTTTTTCAAACTCGCTTAAACTGCTGATTTGTAGGACAACACCTGTTTCACATTTTCATGTGTTCGATAGGCATAAAAAGCCCCCAGTACAATTAGCACTAGCAAGATTAAACTTACGATTTTTTTTAACATATCACTTACCTGGATTCTTTCTGACAGCGACACAGCCAATTCGGCAATTTCTATAACATTCGGGATTTTTTTGCTGTCAACTTTTTAAAAACGTAGTCTATATTTTAGTATAAAAAGAAGAATTTTTCAAGTTAAATTCTTCTTATTTTTTTCTTAGTAAATAGGAAATTGTCCAGTCAATTCTAATACACTGGCTCGAACTTCATCAAGTACAGCTTCATTGTCATGATTTTTTAGCGCCTTAATCACAAGCTGCGCCACCTGACGCGCTTCATCTTCTTTAAAACCGCGTGAAGTAATCGCCGCACCACCAATACGCACGCCAGAAGTTTTGAATGGTGATAAAGTCTCGTTCGGAATAGCTTCCTTGTTCAATGTGATGTGCACCGTGTCAAGTAAATTCTGTGCTTCCTTACCATTAATGCCTAGTGGCAGAACTTCCATATTGAGCAAATGATTATCCGTGCCACCTGCAATCAAATGCAACCCCGCCTTTATAAATTCATCTGCCATTGCTGCCGTATTCTTCACAACTTGGTCAATATAATCCGAAAATTCAGGCGCCAGAGCCTCCTGAAAAGCGACAGCTTTTGCTGCAATCACATGCATCAAAGGCCCGCCTTGCGTACCTGGAAAAATCGCACTATTAATCTTTTTCGCCAAATCTGCATCATTAGTTAAAATCATGCCGCCACGCGGACCACGCAAAGTCTTATGCGTCGTTGTTGTAGTGATATCAGCATAAGGTACTGGGCTCGGATGTGCACCAGTTGCGACAAGCCCCGCAATATGCGCCATGTCAACCATAAGTTTTGCGCCAACACTATCTGCGATTTCCCGGAATTTTGCGAAGTCAATCACACGCGAATAAGCTGAGGCTCCGGCAACAATTAATTTCGGTTGAACTTCTTTGGCAATTCGTGAAATCTCATCATAGTCCAAAAGCTCTGTTTCAGAGTTGACACCATAAGACACAAAATGATAGGTTTTCCCTGAAAAATTTACCGATGCACCGTGCGTCAAATGTCCGCCAGCATTCAAATCCATTCCAAGTACTGTATCGCCTGGCTCAATCAAAGCCAAGTAAGCTGCAGCATTGGCTTGTGAACCCGAATGGGGCTGAACATTCGCAAATTTGCAGTTAAACAATTTTTTTGCACGTTCAATCGCCAAATTTTCAACAATGTCAACACATTCTGTGCCACCATAGTAGCGTTTGCCCGGATAGCCTTCAGCATATTTATTGGTCAAAACTGAACCTTGTGCTGCTAATACGGCTTTTGAGACAATATTTTCTGATGCAATAAGCTCAATATTTTGTTGCTGACGAGTTCCTTCAGCATGAACAGCTGCCCAGAGTTCTGGGTCAAAAGCTTCGAAATTTTCTTTATCAAAAATCATTTTATTCTCCAATTTTTATTTGTACTTTCATTATAGCAAGCTTTCTTTGTATATGACAAATGTTTTGGACATTTTCATCTAATTTATCAGCGAAAGTTCGGGAATAGCATTCAAAAGTTGGTCACGTGTAATCGCACCTTGGCGTAAAATTTTGGGAACAGCAGTTGTCAAATCTAAAATCGTCGTATCAAGTCCATAAATACTGTCATCTTGAATAACAACCGCTGCATTTTCCAGAATCTCAGATGTCAAATCAGCAAAAAATCGTGGACTTGCATCTCCCGTCAAATTTGCCGATGGGCCTACCAAAACACCAACCTTTCGAATAATTTCAAGAGTTGATACAATTTGTGGTATTCGAAAGCCGACTGTCGTTTTACCAATGTGAATCCATTCAGGAACTTCATTTGATGCTTCCAAAATAATCGTCAATGGACCTGGAAGAAAGGTTTTTACCAACTTTTCAAGATAGGCTGGCTGATGTTTAGAAAATTTAAA
>JAJXWC010000147.1 GCA_021781855.1 Bacillota bacterium
CCAGTATCAGTAGCTTTGCCGACGTACCCGAAGAAGAAGCCCATCGCCTGATGAACAGCTTTGTCAGTCAAAGTCAGCTCTTCACACTCAAACCCGATACGCGAAATTTCGGATTTGACATTACTGATGATGCAGGCAAACATGGTTACGAGATTTGGGCAACTATCCCTGAACAGCTCGAGCTCCCCGCCCCATTCACGAAAAAGCAGCTCACAGGTGGGCTTTATGCGGCTTACATGATTCCCCTAGGTGCTTTTGAGGAATGGCAGAACTTCGACCGTTGGCTACGCGAAAATCCTGACTATGCTTATCGCGACGATTTTTGCTTTGAGGAAATGCTCAACTGGCAGGCACAAGTCGAACAAACTGATTTTAAGAATGTCCAGCTTGATTTGCTGTTGCCGATTGTGAAACTAAAATAAAAAACCCCGCTAAAAACAGGGCATTTCAATTTTATCTCAGCAGTGCGTGCTAATCCTCCGCCTCTACCACGGGTATCCATTCGCTCTAAGCGACTAAAGTCGCAAGGCGAAATGGCTAGGCGGCGGGATAAGTAGCACTAAGCTTCGAATTTCGATTGACTAAACTTGGTGGGAGTTTCAACTCCCACCAAGTAAGTCTTTGCTTCATTCTTCAACTGTAGAAACACGGCGTGTATCGCTGATAAATTCACGATAAAAATCGGTCAAACCAGTATTATCTCTTAGTTCTTCCAGAGATAGATGCAGGCGATAACGCCAATAGTGGTAAGTGTGGGCAGGGTCATTAATCCGCTCGTCCGCAGGATTTTCGACTCGCAAATCCCCTGTCATATCAATCCAGTCCTGAATCGGTAAGATTGCCAGCATGGCTTTGGTATTCAAAGTCCGTTTCACGATTTCCTGCACAATTTCAGGTTCGGCAAATTGTGGTGCTTCACCGTTCCAGTGCATTACTTCATTGTAGTAACGCTGAGTGAAATCGCGGTCTTCTTCCCACCACATCCGAAGCGGTGTAGTATCATGTGAAGAAGTTGTCACGACAGACAGATAAGGCGTATAAACCAAGTTTGAAATGAAGTAATCATTTGCGGGCATCCGCTCAATAATCAAGCGCAAAATCTGCAACTTCCACATGACATCAGGGACATTATCAGGTACCATCCCTAAATCTTCGCCACAAGCCAGCATTTCTGTTGCATCTTTAATGGCGGGCAATTTTTGATAAGCTTGTTCTTCCCAGAAGTCATAATTCCGCCCGTAGAAATAGTCGTTATACAAACGCTCTAGCTTATCGCGAAATTCCGCGCCAAATTCACGGAAGGAAGCAGTTTCCATCATCTTAATTCGTGGGTGATACATATAAGGATTGGCATGGTCACGCACGAAGCAGACATTTTCATGCAAGCGGAATAATCCGTCAATCTGCCAATCTGGAATATCGGTCAATGCTGCAACTTTCTGCTGGCTGTCAACAAATGCTTTCAAGCGATAATTTCCATTTCCAATATAGTCCAAGAACTGCAAAATAATCCAATCGCGATTGTCACGTCCAAAAATCTCATCAACAACCCAATCCTTGATAAAAGGCTCAACAAATCGGTCAATCCCCCAAGCACGAAAAGGAATCCCGTAATGCTCCTCAATCTCCCAATCTGCCAATGCTAGAGCAGGAGCAAAATGACCGAGCAAACCACGAACTGCTGTTGCAGGAATTTCCCAAATTCTGAAAAATCCAAGAATATGGTCAAGCCGGTAAGCATCAAAATACTCCGCCATGACTTTCATTCGCGCTGTCCACCAAGCGTAATGGTCCTCTGCCATTTTTTGCCCAGTTGTAAGTTGGGAATTCCCAGTTCTGCCCAGTTGTCGAGAAAACATCGGGCGGAGCACCCGCCTGCATATCACGATTGAAAATATCAGGATTTGCCCAAACATCAGCAGATTTTCCATCAACACCAACTGAAATGTCTCCCTTGACTGCGATGCCGAGCGTATGGCAAAATTCGACGGCATCTTTGAGTTCAAGGTGAAGCAAATACTGCACAAAAATTTGTAGATTGATTTTTGTGGCGAGCTTCGGGTCAGCCATCATTTCCGCAAAGATTTCTGAAGAAAACGCAGCGTATTTCCCCCAATTTGTGCTGTCTGCCGTGCCGAATTTGTCACGCAAGACGCAAAACGCAGCGTAAGGCTCAAGCCAAGTCTTGCGTGATTGGTAAAAGTCCGCAAATTCGGCCGTATCAAAAGTTTTCAAGCCGATTTTTTGGTATAAAAGCTCGACATATTTCCATTTTAAGGCTAAAGTTTTCTCATAATCAACTTGCGTCAATGCATTAAGTTCGGCTTGCTCGGCGGCAAATTTTTTCTGAGCGCTTGCAGACAATTCACTCAAAAAAGGAGACAAATTCAAATATATCGGGTGCAGAGCAAAAACGGACACCGCACGATAAGGCGATGAATCCTTCCAATTCATGAAAATGGTTGTATCATTGACGGGCAAAAGCTGAATGACATCCATACCAGACCGATGCATGAACTCTGCCAAAATCTTCAAATCTGAGAATTGACCGACACCAAAATCTCGCTCCGTTCGTAGCGAAAAAATAGGCACAGCAATACCAGTATGATAAGGCTTCGTGCCATGTGGCCGAAGCACAAAATTATTGTCCATTACATTATCTCCGAAAGTTTGATTTGTAAAAATTAAAACGATTTCATTTAATGTAGTATCCTAATTATAATTTATTTTCGCAAATAAAACAACAATTTAATGCAAACGATTGCGCTAAAAATTTGATTACGATTTTATGAAATGATTTTTTGGTAGCAGTGAGTGATACGAAAGGCGAGAACTCTATGCATTTTTTATGGTTAATTTTTGACCAGCCTAGTGAATTTGATAGAAGTAAAAAATTTTTTGAAAAAACGATGAAAACCTCTTGACAAGCCGTTCATGCTTTGCTAAAATAGACAGGTGCTGTAAAAATACAGTATGTAGCGATGAAGCGAGAGGTTGCGACACACCCGAAGGTATTGCCATACCTACCGTGTCGGTTTTCCCGCCGAGCTAGCCTATTGAATACAATAGACGAGAGGAGAAAAAATGGCAACTAAAAAAATCCGTATCCGCTTGAAAGCATACGAACATCGTATTCTTGATGCAGCTGCTGAAAAAATCGTAGAAACTGCAAAACGTACAAACGCAGAAGTAAGTGGTCCAATTCCACTTCCAACTGACCGCTCAGTTTACACGGTTATTCGCGCGACTCACAAATACAAAGACTCACGCGAACAATTCGAAATGCGCACTCACAAACGCTTGATTGACATCATCGAACCAACTCAAAAAACAGTTGATTCATTGATGAAACTTGACTTGCCAAGTGGTGTTAATATCGAAATCAAACTCTAATTAAGAAAGGTAATTCTCATGTCAAAAGGAATCTTAGGGAAAAAAGTGGGAATGACTCAAATCTTCACTGAAAACGGCGAACTTATCCCCGTTACAGTCATCGAGGCTACTCCAAACGTTGTACTTCAAGTTAAAACTGTTGAAACAGATGGTTATGAAGCAACGCAAGTTGGTTTCGATACACTGCGTGAAGTTTTGACAAACAAACCCGCCAAAGGTCATGCTGCTAAAGCTAACACGACTCCTAAGCGCTTCGTTCGTGAATTTAAAGGACTCGAAGGCGCTGAAGTAGGAGCAGAAATCACAGTTGATACATTCGCCGCTGGAGATGTCGTTGATGTTACCGGAACTTCTAAAGGTAAAGGTTATCAAGGACCAATCAAACGTTGGGGACAATCTCGTGGTCCTATGGCTCACGGTTCTCGTTACCACCGTCGTCCAGGTTCAATGGGTCCTGTTGCGGCTAACCGCGTACCAAAAGGTAAACACCTTGCAGGACGTATGGGTAACCAACGCGTAACAGTACAGAACCTTGTGATTGCACAAGTGCTACCAGAAAAGAACGTTATCCTTGTTAAAGGAAATGTTCCAGGCGCTAAGAAATCATTGATTGTAGTTAAGTCAGCAATCAAAGCTAAATAAGAAGGAAAGGAGATAGATAATCTATAATGGCAAAAGTATCATTATTCAAACAAGATGGCACAAAAGCTGGCGAAGTAACGCTTAACGACGAAGTGTTCGGTATCGAACCAAACGAAACAGTCGTATTTGATGTTGTACTTTCCCAACGTGCTAGCCTCCGTCAAGGAACACATGCGCACAAAAACCGCTCACTCGTGTCTGGCGGTGGTAAGAAACCATGGCGTCAAAAAGGTACAGGACGTGCCCGCCAAGGTTCAAACCGCTCACCACAATGGCGTGGTGGTGGTACTGTCTTCGGACCAACTCCACGTAGTTATGCTTACAAACTTCCACAAAAAGTTCGTCAGCTTGCACTTAAATCAGTGCTTTCAGCCAAAGTTGCTAACGAAAAATTGATTGCTGTTGATGCACTCAACTTCGCTGCTCCAAAAACGGCCGAATTTGCAAAAGTACTTTCTGCACTTTCTATTGAACGTAAAGTTCTTGTTGTTCTTCCAAACGAAGGAAACGAATTTGCGGCACTTTCTGCTCGTAACTTGGAAAATGTAAAAGTTTCAACTGCAGGCACAACAAGCGTCCTTGACATCGTATCTGCTGACAAACTTCTCGTAGTAGAATCAGCACTATCTCAAATTGAGGAGGTTCTTGCATAATGTCACTATATGATGTAATCCGTAAACCAATTATTACTGAAGCTTCAATGCAGGCAATGGATCAGAAGAAATATACTTTTGAAGTTGCTGCAGGTGCTCACAAATTGCTCATCAAACAAGCAATCGAAGCAGCATTTGAAGGCGTAAAAGTTG
This sequence comes from Bacillota bacterium, assembly GCA_021781855.1. Lineage (GTDB taxonomy): Bacteria > Bacillota > Bacilli > Lactobacillales > Streptococcaceae > Lactococcus. The sequence continues at coordinate 4,842 of JAJXWC010000147.1, forward strand.
CGTCTGTAAATACTTCAAACGTTAAGCCAAAAGCAAAACGCGTTGGTCGTTACACAGGTACAAAATCAGGCTACAAAAAAGCAATCGTTACTCTTACAGCAGATTCTAAGAGCATCGACATCTTCGGCGAAGACGCTGAATAAGAAAGGAGAATAAATCGTGGGAATTAAAGTTTACAAACCAACCTCAAACGGTCGTCGTAATATGACGTCTAGCGATTTTGCTGAAATCACTACCAGCACTCCTGAAAAGAGCTTGCTCGTTAGTCTTAAAAGCAAAGCCGGCCGTAACAATACTGGCCGCATCACTGTTCGTCATCAAGGCGGCGGACACAAAAAGAAATATCGTTTGATTGACTTCAAACGTACAACTGATGATGTTGTAGCAAAAGTTGCAAGCATCGAATACGACCCAAATCGTACAGCAAATATTGCTTTGCTCGTTTACGAAAATGGGATTAAATCATACATCATTGCTCCAAAAGGACTTGAAGTAGGTATGACAGTCGTATCTGGTCCTACTGCCGATATCAAAATCGGTAATGCATTGCCACTCGCAAACATTCCAGTTGGTACACTTATTCATAACATCGAATTGAAACCTGGACATGGCGGACAACTTGTTCGTTCTGCTGGCGCTTCAGCTCAAATCCTCGGTACAGAAGGTAAATATACACTTGTTCGTTTGCAATCAGGCGAAATTCGTATGATTCTTTCAGCTTGCCGTGCGACAGTCGGTGTTGTCGGTAACGAACAGCAAAACTTGATTAATCTTGGTAAAGCTGGTCGTACACGTTATCTTGGTATTCGTCCTACCGTTCGTGGTTCTGTTATGAACCCTAATGACCACCCACACGGTGGTGGTGAAGGTAAACAGCCAGTTGGTCGCAAGTCACCTATGACGCCTTGGGGCAAACCTGCTCTTGGTCTTAAGACGCGCGATAAGAAAGCTAAATCTAACAAATTGATTGTTAAACGTCTTAACGGAACAAAAATAGTTTGAGCAATTCGCCTGCGTTGCTTCTTGTTAGATTTGATAGCAGTTATCAGACCTAATAAGATGCCGAAAAAGCATCATAATTCCGCCAGCCGCGCCTTGGTAGCGTGTGTGGTACCAATATTTAAAGGAGAAACTCATAAAATGGGGC
>JAJXWC010000148.1 GCA_021781855.1 Bacillota bacterium
GTCCTTGAAGTCCATCTCTACTTCATTTTTTCTATTTTCAAGGGATACAGACTCAATTCCTTTCTCTTCAAATTGTCAAAAGAATTTTACTTTTCCATTTTACCAAAATTTACAAAAAAAAACTAGATAATAAAATCTAGTTTTTAACCTAGCAAGTGCGTGCTAATTCCCCCGCCCCTTTAGGCGGGGGGATAAGCAGCACTAAGCTATGCTTTCGTTCTACTAACATCAGTGGGGGAGAAAGAATCCCCCACTGATGAAGTAATCACTTTAATTTAGTAAGTACCTGACATCAAAAAGCTTGATATCTGTGGAGAGAAAGCTATTATTTAGGCAAATCTCGAAATTTTCTTGAAAAAGCTCAATGCGTAAGTAAACCCAATCGTGATGAGACCGAAAAGTAAAATATACGGCCAAATCTGACCTGAAAGTCCAATTGTTTCACGAAGCATTTTGAGTCCATAAGTCATCGGCAAAAGCGGACTGATTTGTTGGAAAATCTTCGGTGCTAACTGCAAAGGATAGGTTCCAGCGCTTGTTGCAAGCTGCAATACTAAAAGCACAATCATCAGGAATTCACCGACTTTACCCAGCCAAGTGAGGAAGAAGGTATTAATCGCCATATAAGCCAGACTAATCAGTAAAACTGAGAGTAAAGTCAAGCCCCAATGACTCGGTGCAAGTCCAAGGAGTGCAACTGCTCCGCAAACAATGAAGGCCTGTAGTACAGCAACCACACCATTAGTACCGATTTTTGCCCACATGAACTCACGACCGTTTTTCCATTCTTTACCGGAAAATCCAATGCCGATTACAACATTCGTTGCAAGTGCACCAATAAAGAGGGCAACGTCAATCATATAAGGGGTCATCCCTGCACCGTTGACTGGCACATTATCTTTGTCTGTGTGATTCACCGAAATTGGTGCAGCAACACTATCTGCATTCACTTTTTTGCTGTTCGTGTCTGACAACTGATTTGATGCATCAGTTAAAGAGTTTGACAACGTTTTGCTGCCTTCTGATAAGCTTGTCAAACCATTACTTAATGATTTTCCTCCGTCTGACAATTTAGCAGAACCTTCTGAAAGCTGTTTAGCACCGTCTGAGAGCTGACTGCTACCTGAAGCTAAGGTTGGGCTGTTCGCTTGTAATTTATTCAAACCGCTATTCAACTGTAAACTGCCTGTGACAAGGTCTTTCGACTTGCCCGCAAGCTGCTGCGCTCCTGAATTCGCTTGTTCAAGCCCCGTGGAGAATTGGTCAAACCCAGTATTTAATTGGCTTGTACCATTTTCTAGTGCTGTATTAAATTGAGCCATACCATCATTCAATTTGCTAGCTCCCGGTACAACTTGCTCAGACAAAGCAGAATTTACTTGTTCCATACCATTTGACAGATTTGCCAAAGTCGAACTTGCCGCAGGAAGCGCTAAATTGGCAGAACCTGCAAGCTGATTCATCTGGTTCTGCAAAGCTGTCAACTGCGTACCTACGTCTGTCAAATCTGTCGTTAAAGTCGCAATATCTGCTTGAACTGCAGGCGCCGTACCTACTGAGCCCTGAATTGCCGCCAAAATCTGCTGTTGACTCGCAGTATCTAAGGCTTGAAAACTAGGAGTTTGCATCACCGCCGCAGCCGTTGCACTCACTTGGTCTTTGATAAGCGTAGGCAAAAGCGATTGCACATTCGTCAAATCTTGCTGCACAGCCTCTACCACTTTTGTATCCGTTGAACCTGCTTGAATCGCTTGATTAAGCTGATTTAACCCCGTTTCCAACTGCGAAATCTGTGTTTTTTGTTCTGATGTCATTGTCGTTTGAGTGTCTAATTTTGACAATCCTGTCAAAAGCGTTTGACTAGCAGTTTGAAGCTGTCCAGCCGCACTCGTTGCCGTTTGAAACTGCGTCAATCCTGCTTTTAGTTCCTTCGACTTATCAGCCAAAGTCTGCGTTCCATTTGCCAGTTGCACAGTCGCATTTGAGAATTGTTGCTCCCCTGAAGCAAGTTGACTTGCGCCTGTTTGTGCCTGTTTTACTCCATCTAAGTACTGATTGACGCCTATTTTCAGCTTATCAGCGCCGTTTGTAAAAGTTACACTTGAATCTGCTAATTTTGATAAGTTGCTTGCAAGTTCATTTGAACCCGTCAAAGCTGTCTTACTTCCATCTGCCAATTTGACAGAACCGTCAGAGGCTGATTTCATTCCCGTTTTCAAATTAGACAAATTATCGAAAATCGCTTCTGTATAATTCTGTGTAATGTTCTTAGATACTTCTGCTTCAAGCTGGTTCATTGCACTTTCGCTCATTTTTGACGAAATATAATTATGCCCGCTCGTTGTCTGATAATCAAGTTGTACAGATTTTGGCGAGTTTGTCATTAAACTTGCTGCTTGCTCTGAAAATTGCTCTGGAAAAGTTATCTTCATATAGTATTTACCAGATTTTAAACCGTCAGCAGCCGATTTTTCCGAAACAAAATGATAATCCAAATCCTTTGATTTCTTCATTTCAGCTACTACATCATCACCCAATTTTAGCTTCTGACCATTCAATTCAGACGACTTGTCTAAATTCACCACAGCAACAGGTAACTTATTTAAATTGCCATAAGGGTCCCACATAGAGCCTAGAAAAATATAGTTATAAATCGCAGGCACCAAAGCTAAAGCCAGAATAACAATAATAAAGAACTTGTGCTTAAAAATCGCTTTCCATTCGTTTTTTAACATTTCTTTCCTTTCAACATAGACATACCGTCTAAAAATTGCTATAATAGTATTATAAACTTTTTCTCAAAATTAACAATTAATCAGAATCAATTTTAGACAGTTTGTTTATTTTTGTCTATTTTTTGAAAATTTATTTAAAATAGTAAATACTATTAATCAAAAAGAAAATGAGAATCCTTATGACCAATGACAACCGTAAAGACCGCACAAAAGCTCAACTTCGCGATGCGATGATTCAACTCCTACGTGAAAAGACCTTCGACCAAATTTCAACTACTGAGTTAGTCAAAATCGCTGGAGTCAGCCGTAGTGGATTTTACACTCACTATCAGGACAAATATGACATGATTGACGCCTATCAGCGCACGCTTTTCAGCACGATTCAATATGTTTTTGAAAAAAACAATGGCGACCTACATGCTACGCTTCTCGAAACTTACCAATTTCTTGACCGCAACGAAATTTACGCCGCCCTACTCTCCGAAAATGGGAGCAAAGAAATCCAGCAATTCATGCTTCACAAGCTCAAAGACCTCCTTGAGCAATCCATTTTCCCCCAAAACCCACAACACCACGATTTCGGAAAACTCGGTGAAATCTATGCCACTACTTACTTTGCTAATGCGATTTTCGGCATTACCCAAGCTTGGATTCGACGCAACAAAAAAGAAACACCTGCTCAAATTACCGAATTGCTGATACAACTCATTAGCTGATATTTTTTTAATGAATAATAAAAAGGATTTTATGAAAATAAAGTCCTTTTATATTTTTAGACAGCTTGTATATTTTCAATAATCAGGTCAACAAATTCCGAAGTCGAAAGCTGACCTCCCAAGTCCGTTGTAAACTGCTTTTCAGAAAGCGTCTGAGCCAGCGCTTTTTTGATGCAATCTGCCACAGACTGCCAGCCAAGATATTCAAACATCATTACACCAGATAGCAACAAGCTCGACGGATTTGCCTTGTTTAGTCCTGCAATATCAGGTGCCGTACCATGTGTTGCTTCAAAAATCGCATGACCCGTCTGGTAATTGATATTTGCTCCAGGAGCAATACCAATCCCACCTACTTGTGCCGCTAAAGCGTCCGAAATGTAATCCCCATTCAAATTCAGCGTCGCCACCACATCAAAATTTTGCGGATTAAGCACAATCTGCTGTAAAAAATTGTCTGCAATCACATCATCAACATAAATTCTCCTTTCAGCTAGGGCTTTTTCTTTCGCCTCATCCGCAATATGCACACCTTGTTCATTTTTCAGCTGTTCATAAGCCAATTTCGTGAAGGTTGGATATTCCTCCGCTACTTCATAAGCCCATTTCCGAAAACCGCCTTCGGTAAATTTCATGATATTTCCCTTGTGGACAAAGGTTACACGCTGTTTTCCTTGCTGGAGTGCATAGTCAAAAGCCGCACGAACCAAACGTTTAGTGCCATCAGGGCTGACAGGCTTCACACCAATCGCCGAACGTTCAGGAAAGCGTATTTTATGCACATCAAGTTCTTTTGCCAAAAATTCAATCAATTTGGCTGCTTCAGCACTTCCAGAAGCAAACTCAATTCCTGCATAAATGTCCTCTGTATTTTCCCGGAAAATCATCATATCAACCTTTTCGGGCGCTTTAACTGGTGCGTCAATTCCTGCAAAATATTCCACAGGACGCACACAGGCAAACAAATCCAGCTTTTGTCGTAAACTGACATTGATGGAGCGAAAACCATCACCGATTGGCGTCATCAAAGGTCCTTTTATTGCAATCAGAGCTTCCGAAATCTCCGTCAAAGTCCCCTCAGGCAGATAATCTCCCGTTTTCTCAAAGGCTTCACCGCCCGCCAATAATTTTCGCCATTCAATTTTCCGTTTTCCAGAAAAAACTTGCGCGACTGCTGCATCAAATACTCGCTTTGCTTCAGGAAAAATGTCATGCCCAACACCATCGCCTTCAATATAGGCAATCGTTGGCTCGTTAGGCACAACAATTTTCCCATTTTTCATCTCAATTTTCATCAGTTCCCTCATTTTTTCCGAATGACATAAGGCATGATGCCATCATTCGCATAATAATCCAAATCCGCTTGCGAATCAAAGCGCAAGAGTGCTTCAAAAGTTTTATCGTCCGCATGAACGGTCAATTTATCATGAATTTTTGGCTGTTCAGGCAAATCAATGCGATAATTTTCATAGCCTGTAAGTCCTAACGTCTCCGCATTTTCACCCTCTAAAAACTGCAAGGGCAGTACACCCATCATCACAAGATTTGAGCGATGAATCCGCTCGAAACTTTCGGCGATAATCGCTTTGACACCGAGCAATTTTGTCCCTTTCGCCGCCCAGTCGCGACTTGAACCCATGCCATAATCCTTACCCGCTAAAACGACAAGTCCAATACCTGCTTTTTTGTAGCGTTCCGCCACCTCAAATATCGGGAGAATCTCACCATCAATCTTGCTCAATCCCCCCTCAGCGCCATCTGCCAACTGATTTTTGATGCGAATATTTGCAAAAGTCCCACGTGTCATTACTTTATCATTTCCCCGTCGTGAGCCAAACGAATTAAAATCTTTATAAGCCAGACCTGCAGCCGTCAAGAAGCTCCCCGCAGGCGATTTCAACGGAATATTTCCCGCTGGGCTGATATGGTCTGTTGTGATAGAGTCGCCAAATTTTGCCAACACACGCAAGTCGGTCAAATGAGGTGCAGCAGGTAATTGCGCTGTCAAATCATCAAAATAAGGTGGATTAGAAATATAAGTCGAGCTTGCTTTCCAGTCATAAACCTCACTTTGGCTTGTTGCAATCGCATTCCATGCCGCATTTTCATCAAAAATCTTTGCATAGCTTTCGGCATACAAGTCGCGTGTCACGTATTTTGCGACCAGTGCATCAACTGTTTGCGCATCAGGTAAAATATCCTTCAAATAGACAAGCTGTCCATTTTTATCTTCACCAAGAGGAAGTTCAGCGATATTTTGCCGCACAGAACCTGCCAACGCATAAGCCACAACCAAAGGCGGACTTGCCAGATAATTTGCCTTCACAAGTGGGTGGATACGTCCCTCAAAGTTTCGATTACCACTCAAAACACTCGCCACAATCAAGTCATCAGTGGTCACTTCTGTTTCCATTTCAGGCAAAAGTGGACCCGAATTACCGATACAGGTCGTGCATCCGTAAGCAATGACGTTGAACCCAAGTTGTGAAAGCGGTTCGATCAAACCAGCCTGTTGAAGGTATTCGGTTACCACG
>JAJXWC010000149.1 GCA_021781855.1 Bacillota bacterium
TACATAGTTGACCGTGAGGTTTTTCTCAGTTGGGGCGTAATACATCACAAGCGTCTTACTTTCAAAATCCACTGTCCCAGACTGTGCGTCAGTCGTATCGGCTGTACCATAGTAGTAGCCGTCTGGCGCTGTGATAGGACTAACACTCCAAGCCTGTCCATAGGTAAAATTATAAGTCTGTGTCTTGGCGACACTATCCGTTGTCCCTTGGCGGAGATACTTGACCGTGACTTTTACTGGTTTTGCTTTGTAGCTTACCGTAATCGCCTTGTCCTGAGCATCTTCTGTATAGGTGCTTGATGCAATCTCGCTGTCTGATGCCGTATAGCCCTTAAGTATCGGCACAGAAACCGCTTGACTGTCCTTTGCCGCTGTCCAGCTTGGTACAGACTCGGAGATGACTTTGCCTGTGACTTCATCTATCGTCTGTGTGACCGTTGCCTTGAATGTAAACTTCTGAACATCATCAGCGGGCGTATCACTTCCTGCACCTGTATAATGAACCGTCTGTGTGACCGTCTTATCTGGAATAGGACTTTGTGCTTCGCTCCCTGCGACAGTCTTTGTCATCATCTTATGCGTCAAATGCAGTGTGATGGTGTAACCTTGCGCCGTCGTTGGAGCGAGAAGGGCGGCATTATCTACCTCAGAAAGGTTATAACCAACATAGTCGCCTGTTTGATAAGTTTGCTCGATTTGGTTGAGCTTGGCTTGATTGGCGGGATTATTGACCGCTGTCCCGAGCGTTCCTCCCGCAAAAATAGTCGGTGCAAGGAGTGTCTTTCCAGTCGTATCATCAACGACTGAATAAGTAATCGCCGCTTGATTGTCATAAGTATAGGTAATTTCTTGATTTTTTCCTGCGACATAGGCTGGGAGCTGAGGGAGCTTTTGGCTATCAATATAATAATTTTCGATGCTTGGAGCTGGTGTGCTTGGTACTGTACCATCTGTACCTGTGATTGTCGTGTCAGGTGCAATAGTTTGTCCAGACTCATCCACAGTGTGAATCGTCAGCGTGCCTTGATTCGTATAATGATAGATGACATTAGCAGGCTTTATTGAGCCAAAAGTATTAGACGGTGTATCATTCTCCTCTTTTACAAAGGCATAGCCCGCGATTTGCGGTGCGGTAAAGCTCGGAAAATTTTGTCCGACAAGCCCATTGAGTGTGAGTTTTCATGTGTCGTCTATTTTTGGTGCAACGGTTGTTCCATCTGGATTCGTCCAATTTTGATTGGAAAGCACAAGCCCTGAAGTCTTAGGGATGAAGTTGCCATCTTGGTCTTCAATCGTGTAAGTGACAAAGTTTGGCGAGACAGGCACTTGCACTAGCATGGTTGAGATATTTTCTCCTGATGTTGTGACACCACCATTTTGAAGGGCAAGATGAAAATTAAGATTTGGATTTGCATCTTGAAGCGTGTAACTTGCTTTGACAAAAGTATTGGATAGGGCGGCTGGAGTTTGTGTTGCAACAAGATTCTCCCCACTGTTGTAAGAAAAATTCAAATTATCATTAGCATCAAAAGTCCCCATAAAAGTCATAATTGAACCTTTTGCGCCTGCATTTGGTAAAAAAGGCTTCGTGAGCGTAATAGGGATATCGCCCGTTACAAGTCCCGTGCTACTAACATCATTTGCCGCAAAGTCCGTCAATACAACATCTTCAAGTGGATAAGTATTGCTCTGGAGAATAACATAAATGAAACAACTTGACAAAGGATTGCCCGCATTTGCGGAAGTATTCGTATAAGTTCCCGATCCCGCAGTTTGAACAGCATTTGTGATATCCGCAAATTGATTTGCCGAAGCATTATTCGTTGAGCTGTCGGGGTCGCCATTGAGAAGCTGTGTTGCATTGGCATAGCTATAGTTTGAATCATCAGGTGCCTGAAGTGTCAGCGCCTGCCCTGCAGTAAGCGCCTGTCCATTCCCCGCCTTGGTTGCAGCATATTCGCTCTCATAACCCATGAAAGCCGCTACCACTTTTGCACCTGCTGGAAGTTTTACATCAACTGAGTTGTTCCCCACTCGGCTTTGAAAAGCCAAGACTTTGTAGTTCCCAATCGAAGAGAAAGCAGGCGTCCCTGCATTAGTATTTGGAAGTGTAACCGCATTTGCTTTTTCTCCCCTGGCTGTCAATGTGATAAAACTAATTGTTAAGAAGAGTGTTGGAATAATCTTTTTCATTACAATGTCCTTTTAAATTTATCTATTTCAAAATTATAGCAAATAAAAAAGGGTTAAAAATCAAAAGTCTCAAATATGCGACTAAATTTGAAAATTTATTTTTTCACAAGCTCTCTTTACAATGATATCAGCGATAACAAGAAATATTTTTTCAATAAAAATCACAAAATCCTCCCCCCTCTTCTCTCAAAACATGATAAAATAAAGTATGGACTCAAATTCAGGTAAAATCTTTCAAAAAATACGCAAACATCGCCACTTCAAATCAACAGATTTTTTGCCAGAAATCTCCAAAGCAACGATTTATCGCTTTGAGAGAGGCGAAGTGGATATTTCCCTTTCAAAGTTTCTTTTTGCCTTGCACAAAATGAACATCTCTCTCCGTGAATTTGAAAGTTATGCCACAAACTTTCATCATATACAAGCTGAAGAAGATACGACGCAGCTTTACTTTTATTTTTATCATAGAGATACTACTGCCTTAAAAAATCTGGTAGCGACAGCAGATGATGCTATTTTTCGGATTGCTGCACTTTCCTTGTACAATGAGCTCACCACAGGTAAGAGCCTAGTCATTCCTCTCCAAGAAGCGTTAGTTGACTTTCTCTTTGAAGTCAATGACTGGGGAACTTATGAGCTCACTATTCTCAATGCAACTATCTCACAGCTTGCGCCTAAGCGGATTAGCTTGATTTTAGAATCTCTCCGAGAGCAGACTACCTATCACAATGAAGTTTTTCATTTTAGTCGGCGTGTTTCGCAAATTTATCTTAAAGGTGCGTTTACCTTTATTCGTACAGATTATCAACAAAAAGCGAGAAAAGCACTTGATTATGCCGAAAATTTTACAAAATCTGATGATTTATTTTCTCAGAATCTGATTTATTTTATGCTAGGGGCTTTTGATTACAAATTCGGAGACAAACAAAAAGGACTTTCCGAAATGAGGGAAGCCAATCATATTTTTGAATGTTTACATAGCGAGCATCATGCTGACTTTCTCCGCTTTATGGTGGAAAAGTATTTACATATTGAAAAGTTATGAACGTTCTGAGCAGCTTTAAGCTTGAAAATGAGTAAAATCAACAGCTAAGAAAATCTGGATAAACTAATGTTGTTCCTCCTGCCTTTTCGCCTAACTACGCTTTGGCGTTCGGTTTAAACGCTGAGCGTCTCCACTTCGCTATACTGTCGATTCAGCTAAATCGCTAAGGCGATAAGTTCACGTCGCAACTGACGCAAAGGTGCCCTAGGGGCTTGGTCTTAGATTTCAAAAATAGAGTGGGTTTCAGAACAACTCTATTGATTTTCAGAGAAGTCGCCATGCTCATGGAAAAGTAGTCATAAGTTTTTAAAAAGATAAAACTTTCGGATTGAGATGTCCGAAAGTTTTTTGATTTATTATCTAATAAAACTTGCCCTATGGGCCAACCGATTACAAGCTTTTGCTTCTTCCAAGGTCAAGATATTATGGTCAAGCAACATGGTATATTCTTTCGGCAAGGTGGTATTTTGCAAGATAGGACCGTCAGTATTAATCGTAAATGGTACTTGATGTGCCAAAAGCACGGCGTAATTTTCACGCATTTCGTCAAGATTGCGCACGGATTTGGTTTTGAGGTTGGAGGTTGGACAGGTCTCTAGGACGATATCGTGTTCGGCAAGATAGGTCATCAGTTGCTCATCGTGAACACTGGCAATGCCGTGCCCGATACGGTCTGGCTTGAGCTTGGTCACCACTTCCCACATCTCGTCCGCATTGGTTGCTTCGCCAGTGTGAATGGTCAAGCCCAGCCCCTCAGCGTGTATCCGTTTTGACAGACTTGTCAAATCATCAAAACTAAAATTTTTATCAATCGGTCCGGCAAGGTCAATGCCAATCACGCCACGGTCACGGTATTTGATGGCCTTATCCACGATAATTTTATTGATTTCAGGAGAAAAGCGACGGTCCATTGATAAAATCAAGCCCGTCTTTAATTGCGGAAATTTCAGACTCGCCCGCTCCAGTCCTTGCAGCGTATAAACGATGATATGGTCAAGGTCAATCTTCCCGTCACGGCTACGGAGCATCGGATTCATCCGGATTTCCACGAGGTCAATCTGGTCATGTTGATAGAGCTTGGTCGGCACCTGCTCAGCAAGGCGAAACATAGATTCAGGCGTGGACTGGATTTCTTCGAGGATATCATACATCTTCAGATAGTCCTCATAACCGATATTGCCGTCAATCACGACTGACTTCGCAAATTCAAAATAGTCGCGATTGGGTAATTTCATGCCCTGCTCATGCGCCAAATCCCAGAGAATTTCTGGTGTGACGGAGCTTGAGATATGCATGTGGAGGTCGGCAAGTTTTCCTAATTCGACTGCTGTTTTTGTTTCCATTTTGTTAACAAGTGCCCTTTCGAAGATAAAGTTTTGTTGTCTATCATAGCATTTCTCGCTGATTTTGGCAACTATCTTGTGATAAGATTTTCCGCATGAAAAACAAACAGTCTCCACGCGGAAAATCAGGCAATTCGCCAATACAGGTGAAACCATTTTTTTCATAAAAACCGCGTGCTTGAAATTCATGTGTCTCAAGATAGAGTCCGACCAGATGATTTTGACGTGCAAAGTCCTCAGCCACCGTCAAAATTGACGAACCAAGTTTTTGTCCGCGAAATGATTCATCAACGAAAAGTTCATCTACAAACAACCAATCATGCCTGAAAATCGCTGTTGCTCCACCTATCAACAGGCTGTCTTGTAGCAGATAGAAGCCAATTTCACGCCCCTCATCAGGGTTTTTTCGCACTGTGAAATAGCGTGATTTTCCATTTTTGGTATTGAAATCATGGAGTTTCTGGTCAATTTCGTCACGCCATTTGTCATTTTTTTCAATCTGAATTTTCATTTTGACCAATCCACTGGCTGCTGTCCAGACTGTTCCAAAAATTCATTAGCGCGCGAAAAGGCATTGGAGCCGAAAAATCCGCGACTGGCTGATAAAGGCGATGGATGTGCACTCTCAATGATTAAATGCTTATTTTGGTCAATCAATGCTGCTTTTTTCCGTGCAAAATTCCCCCAAAGCAGAAAAACCTTTGGCCGTGCATCATCAGAAGCGATTTTGATGATTTCATCCGTCAGCGGCTCCCAAATCAGCCCTGCATGCGCATTTGAGCTAAACTCAGGCACCGTCAGCACCGCATTTAACAGCAGAACACCTTGTTCTGCCCATGCTGTCAAGTCACTGTCAGATTTGACAAATCCTTCGTCAGCCAGCTCTTTTTGAATATTGACAATACTGTCAGCGCGCTGAACGACAAAACTCATCGGATAGCTAAAACTCAGTCCCTGCGCCTTTCCTGGCTGCGGATAAGGGTCCTGCCCGACAATCACAACTTTCGTCTCCGCCAGACTCGTCAGCTCAATCGCGCGAAAAATCTTATCCTCAGGCGGATAAATTCTGCCCGATTTGTAAACCTCATTGATGAAATTTACCATTTTTGGAAAATAATCCTGTGGTAAACGATTGCGCAAAGGTGCGCTCCAATCCGTTTTTTTCATTTTTCTCCTACCTTATCACGCAATACCAAACCCAGTTCAGAATTTCGTGTTTTTCATTTTTCAATTTTCCGTTTTTGACGAGCTGCTCAATTTCATCCATCAGTATCCCCAACTCTTCTCCTTTCGGAGCAAATTGACCATAATGACTGCTGATGTCGCTTCTGGTAATTGCAAGTTTAAACTTTTTGTGAAAATTTATTTTTTCGCCACAAATAT
>JAJXWC010000008.1 GCA_021781855.1 Bacillota bacterium
GCTGAGCTTTCTTCATGAAAAACCCGTAAGAGCTGCAAAGTCAAATCTGTCGAACCATCATTTACAAAAATATATTCAAATTCAAGAGCAAGCTGTTTTCTAATCTTTTCAATCGCCTCAAAAAAACAGGAAGCGCATCTTCTTCATTATAACACGGCACAATGACCGATAAACGCTGCATGACTTCCCCCTTTGGATTTTTTCGTCGTAAATTTTTCAAACAAAGGAATCAAAAATAACTTTGCTCACACTCTTTTTTACCTGATTATCTTTCAAATCCTCTTGAATTGCCTTCTGAGCGCGCGTCAATACATTCTCATCAGGAATAAGCTCTTTCCGAACTTTTTGGTTCTGTGCCTCAAGTTCTAGCAAATCTACAGCCTCATCAAGTGTATTAACCGCTCTTGACCCCAGAACCTCTGAAAGATAAGAAACACTTTTCGTATTCAGATATTTTTTATCAAGCCAAGAATTAAGCAATATTTCTTTTGTCAAAACCTTCTGAGTCTGCTGCGCAATTTCCTGCTGTCTTTTTTGAAATTTAGGCAATAAAGCCCACGAAATCGTCTTTCGGCCGCCAGGCAAAAAATCCTTCTCCCATAAAACACGGAAAGCTAACGTTAAAACCAATCCCACACCCCAAGTTAAAAAACTCAAAGCAAACATTTGAATAAAAGACTCAAATTCGGTAATTTTCACTACACTAGGAGTAAATAATCCCGATGCAGTCGAAGTGTACCACGTAATAAAAATAATTGACAGAATTGCCGAAAGGAGAATGGACTGACGATTGATTTGCCGCTCAATACGTTTTTCAAATTCTTTCTTCAAATCATCAATTTGAAAAATAGCTAAATCAAGTTTTTCTAGCTCACTTAACAACTTTATGCAGTAATCCATAACATCAGCACTCCTTTCCAAACTCAAGAGAAATTTTAACTTAGAAAGTGCCTGCTAATTTCCCTGCCTCTTTACTTTACAGCACTATCTCCGCAACTTCGCTGCTACGAATGACGAGAGTTTTGCTCTCTTTATCCGCAACCTTAGCAGTACACTACGAACGAAGTTTACATCTTTCGTAACGAAGTTAAGATAGAACGAATGGGTAGTATAGAACAGCGAAAGATGAACAGAGTAACCCGATGGCTTTGATGCCAGGTTGTACTCTAATATCAGTGGAGAAGAAAAAATTTCCCACTGATGAAGCAATCACTTCAAAATTTTAAATTTGACCTTGATACAAGATTTGATTATTCAATCTTTATTATTTTATCATGAACTTGATGTTTTAGCAATCCTTTCAGACGATTGAGAGTCGAAAAATAAAAAAACACCCGAAAGGTGCTTTTTTTACAAATGTTTTGTTGCAACATTCAAGCGGTTCAATGCACGATGAAGCGAAACTTCCGCCCGTTTAACATCATCCACTTTATGTTCCGCTTTGGCAATTTCAATTTCACGCTCCGCACGAATTTTGGCACGTTCAGCACGAGAAACATCAATGTCACGGTCGCGTTCAGCAGAATCCGCCACAATCGTTACAAGATTGTGATTTACTTCAACAATTCCACCATTAACTGCAATATAATCTACTTGACCTTTTTTATCTTCAGGTCGCCGAACTTTCAGCTCATCAATTTCCAAAGCAGCAATCGTTGAAATCATGTGTGGCAAAATTCCTATGTCGCCTTCGGTTGTTCGAACTAAAACAAAAGTACCGTGATGATCATAGACAATGCCGTTGGGTGTAATCACCTGAACCGTCATTTCTTCTAATTCTTCAGCCATTTTTCCTCCAACACTTTGCTTTGCAAAGCTTCATTTACCGATTAATATCCCATTTTCTTGGCTTTATCAAGAACATCTTCGATAGGGCCAACGCCACGGAAAGCATCTTCTGGGATAGAATCATACTTACCGTCAAGAATTCCTTTAAAGTCAGCGACAGTCTTTTCAACAGGAACATATGAACCAGGAACGCCGGTAAATGTTTCAGCAACGTGGAAGTTCTGAGAAAGGAAGAACTGAATACGACGCGCACGACCAACCAGTGTCTTTTCTTCATCAGAAAGTTCATCCATACCAAGAATGGCAATGATGTCTTGTAGCTCTTTGTAACGTTGCAAGACACGTTGAACTTCCATTGCGACAGCATAGTGTTCTTCACCAACAATTTCTGGTGAAAGTGCACGGGAACTTGAAGCGAGTGGGTCAACGGCTGGATAAATACCAATCTGCGTCAATTTACGGTCCAAGTTCGTTGTAGCATCCAAGTGAGCGAATGTTGTTGCTGGCGCTGGGTCAGTATAGTCATCGGCAGGTACATAAATGGCTTGGATAGAAGTAACAGAACCACTCTTTGTAGAGGTAATACGCTCTTGAAGTTGTCCCATTTCAGTAGCAAGAGTAGGTTGGTAACCAACGGCAGAAGGCATACGCCCCAACAGGGCAGAAACTTCTGAACCAGCTTGAGTAAAACGGAAAATGTTGTCAATAAAGAGCAAAACGTCTTTATGTTCAACATCTCGGAAATATTCAGCAAGGGTCAAACCAGTCAAAGCAACACGCATACGCGCTCCAGGTGGTTCATTCATCTGACCGAAGACCATGGCTGTTTTTTCCAAAACACCTGATTCCTTCATTTCAAAATAAAGGTCGTTCCCCTCACGAGTACGTTCTCCAACACCAGTAAACACGGAAATACCACCGTGGTTTTGTGCAATATTATGGATTAACTCTTGAATTAGGACCGTTTTACCAACTCCGGCACCACCGAACAGACCAATTTTACCACCTTTGAGATAAGGGGCAAGCAGGTCAACGACCTTAATCCCTGTAACTAAAATTTCATTGGCAGTTGATAATTCATCAAATGTTGGTGCTTTTTTATGAATTGGACTACGATTTGCATCTTCTGCAAATGGTGTTCCTGGGTCAATCGTGTCACCAAGAACATTAAAGACACGCCCAAGTGTTTCAGGTCCAACAGGAACTGAAATAGGTTTGCCAGTATCGAGGACTTCGAGTCCACGAGTCAAACCGTCTGTTGATTCCATGGCAATCGTACGAATTGCACCATCACCAAGTTCAAGAGCAACTTCGAGTACGATTTTAGTTTTAACGCCATCAACGTCTTTATAAACGACAAGAGCATTGTTAATCTCAGGCAAGGTTGCATCGGAAGCAAATTCCACATCCACAACTGGACCAATGACCTGAGTAATTTTACCAGAACTCAATGTTTTTCCTCCTTAATTTATTTTTTGATTTATGTAAATATTTTTAACAGTAAGTCATACCAGAGAAGCAAAAGCTTTATATACTAAGCTAAATAGCTTATCCAAAACTTTATAAAGCTGCAGCTCCAGCAACAATTTCCGTAATTTCTTGCGTGATTGCCGCTTGACGCGCACGGTTAAACTGAATAGTTAAATCATTGATAACCGTATGAGCATTGTCTGTAGCAGTTTGCATTGCTGTCATACCAGCTGCATGTTCAGCAGTTTTGGCATCTACAATCGAACCGTAAATCAAACTCTCAGCATATTGAGGCAGAAGTTGCTCCAAAATAACCTCACGGTCTGGTTCCAACTCAAATGTTTCCAAACTTGGTTTTGCATCAATAGCATCAAATGAAATAGGCAACATTTTTTCCATGCGTACTTCACTTGTCAGTGAATTAACGTGATGATTATAACAAACATAAAGTTCATCGAATTCTTCTGACTGATATAATTTTACAGCTTCAGAAACAATATTTCGAACTTCTTCAAAATTTGGCTGGTCGGAAAGTCCGCGTAATTCATAAGAGACCTTGATATTGCGAGCCTTGAAAAAATCAGCTCCCATACCACCAAGTGCCATAACTGAGAAGGCATCGTCATTTTGTTTCTTCATCAATTCAGACATAACTGATTTTAAAATATTTGAATTGTAGCCACCAACAAGTCCGCGGTCTGAAGTAATAACCAAATAACCTGTCCGTTTGACCGGGCGTTTCAGCATCATCGGATTTTTTGTTGGTCCTTTGTCATGTGAAACGAGGTCAAAAGTAACTTGTCGAACTTTTGAAGCATAAATTTGATACTTTTTAGCGTGGCTTTCAGATTTTTGCAATTTTGCTGCCGAAACCATTTGCATAGCGCCAGTGATTTGACTAGTTTTGCTTGTTGACGCGATTTTTGATTTAATTTCGTTTAGTGAAGCTCCCATAAAGTGAACCTCCTAATCAATAATTTGTTGTATTTTTGAATGCTTTGATGGCTTCGTCAAGCTGAGCTTCTTCGGGCAGATTGTGCGTATCTGTGATGACTTTCAACAAATCAGCATAATTGGCATCAAAGAAGTTGCCCATTTTTTCTTCAAAATCAAGAATGGAAGCAACAGGCACATCGTCAAGGAAGCCGTGAGTCAAAGCGTACAAAATCATAACCTGTTTTTCAACTGGCAATGGCTTGTGCAAGGGCTGTTTCAAGACTTCAACTGTCCGTTTACCACGTTCGAGTTTGGCCTGTGTTGCAGCATCCAAATCTGAACCAAATTGTGAGAAAGCTTCAAGTTCACGGAATGACGCAAGGTCAAGACGCAGCGTTCCTGCAACTTTCTTCATGGCTTTAATCTGAGCATCACCACCGACACGAGAAACTGAGAACCCAGCGTCAATCGCAGGACGAACACCAGAGTTAAAGTAATCTGTATCCAAGAAAATCTGCCCGTCAGTAATAGAGATAACGTTCGTAGCAATATAAGCTGAAATGTCACCAGCCTGTGTCTCAATGAAAGGCAAGGCAGTCATCGAACCTCCGCCAAGTTCATCTGAAAGTTTAGCGGCACGCTCAAGAAGGCGTGAATGGAGATAGAAAACGTCACCTGGATAAGCTTCACGTCCTGGTGGACGACGGAGCAAGAGCGAAAGTTCACGGTAAGCGACCGCTTGTTTTGACAAGTCATCATAAACGACCAAAACGTGCTTGCCATTGTACATAAATTCTTCACCCATAGCAGCACCTGCATAAGGCGCAATATAAACAAGTGGAGAAGGTTGTGAGGCAGAAGCCGAAACAACGATTGTATAGTCCAAAGCACCATATTTACGAAGTGTTTCAACTTGTGTACGAACGGTTGATTCTTTTTGACCAATGGCAACATAGATACAAATCATATCTTGCCCTTTTTGGTTCAAAATTGCATCAATCGCAATAGATGTTTTACCTGTTTGACGGTCACCGATAACGAGTTCACGCTGACCACGCCCGATTGGGACAAGGGCATCAATAGCTTTGAGTCCTGTTTGAAGTGGTTCTGAAACGTGTTTACGTTGCATAACACCAGGAGCTTTTGCTTCGACAGGACGGAATTTTCCTGTATTCAAATCGCCAAGTCCATCAATCGGCTGTCCGAGCGGATTAACGACACGTCCGATGAGTTCTTCGCCGACTTGAACTTCCATGATTTTTCCTGTACGTTTTACCGTATCTCCTTCACGGATGCTAAGGAAGTCGCCGAGGACAATAATACCAACATCTGTGGCATCTAAGTTTTGCGCCATACCAAGTACACCGTTTGAAAATTCAACAAGCTCACCGCTCATCGCATTATCAAGACCATAGGCACGCGCGATACCGTCACCAACATAGGTAACGACACCAGTTTCGGCAACTTCAAAATCTGGTGTAAAATTTTCAATTTGTTGTTTAATCAGTGAGCTGATTTCATTTGCATTGATTGCCAAAAATATGCTCCTTTCTTTGTTTCTTTAATTGTTGAGTATAAAAATTCAAATTTTCGACACTCACAAAATCTCATTTGCGATTTTCACAAGTTGAGATTTGATTGAAGCATCAATGATTTTTCCGCGTGAATTCACAATGAAACCACCAAGAATTTTTTCATTGACTGTGTTAATAATTTTGACTTCATTGAGGTCAAATTTTGTTTTTGCAAGTTGAGCAAATTTTTCGATTTGTTCATTTGTGAGTGCAATACTTGAAATGACTTCGACATCGGCAATTTTAAACATATCATCGGCAGAATTCTTTACTTCTTGTAAAATTTCTGCGAGATTTGCCAAACGACCGTTAGCGCGGATTGTATTCAAGAAATTATGCATCAACTCTGAAGCCGTCTGATTGAGTGTATCAACAACTTCTGATTTTGCAGCATCTGAATAGACTTCACTTTCGAAAAAGCTATTCAGATTTGAAGCTTCAAAAAGTGCCGTAAGTTGAGCAATTTCTGCGAGAATTTCCTCTAATTTGCCTTGTTCTTGAGCAACTTCAAGTAGTGCTTTACTGTACTTTTGAGAATTTACTTTTGTCATCTTATTCTCCTAACTTAGAGAGATAAGAGTCTATCAATTCCTGTTGCGCAGCTACATCAAGGGAGCGGCCAATCAATTTTTCAGCAATTTTTACTGAAATATCGGCAACTTCCCCTTTAACTGAACTAAGTGCTTCTTTACGTTCCTGGTCAATTTCGGCAGTTGCGCGAGCTTTCGTTGCCTCCGCTTCTTCTTTTGCTACGGCTGCAATTTTAGCGCGATTCTGATTAGCTGTATCTTGAGCTGTTTGGATAATTCCAGCAGCTTCAGCTTTTGAACCTGCTAATTCAGCCTCACGTTGTACAACGAGTTCTGCTGCTTGTTTGTTTGAAGCTTCTGCCTCATCAATGTCATCAGAAATTTTCTTTGCACGTTGTTCAAAGATACTTGTGATTTGTTTCCATGCAAAAACACGAATCAAAATCAGTAAGATAATAAATGCGCCACTCGCAACGATAACGTTACCGATAACAACGGTACCTGGAGCAGCAGTCAATAAGTTAAACATATTCTACTCCTATTCTTCTTCTAAAATTTTGTGGCTAATGTAAAGATTCGTCAATAGAACAAAAACATAAGCCTGCAGAGACGAGATAAAGATTGAAAATCCAATCCATGCTACACCTAAAATCCATGCTACAGGAAGCATAAACATTGTGGATTTAATCATACTAGCAATCAAGCCAAGCATAACTTCACCAGCAAAAATATTCCCATAAAGACGTAAACCAAGTGATAATGTGTTGGTAAATTCTTCCAAAATGTTCATTGGAAGCATGGCTTTTGGCGCTTTCCAAAATGCAACTCGGAGATATTTTTTAAATCCAAATTTTTGAACGCCAAGCGTATTGGCAAGAACCATGACCAAAAGTGCCAAAGTCAAGTCAATAGCAGGATTAGCTGTTGGTGATTTCCAAAGTGAAATGCCACTTGGTGTATCCAAGATGGTAATCAGCCCAAGCGTATTTGCAATAAGAAGGAAAGAAAATAGGGTAAAGCTCATGAGTGTGAAGCGTGGTGCTTCGTGAGCGCCAAGGTTATCTTTTCCGATACCATTGACAAAATCAATCACCCACTCTAGAACATTTTGTTTACCTGTTGGTTTGAGCTGCATATTGCGGCTCGCCCAAAATATCAGGCCAAAGACGATGAGGATTGTCAAGACTGCCATAGTGGTTACTGTACCGTCAAAGGCAATCGGACCGATATAAAAGGTCCATGTTGATTCCATGTCTTGTTCTTCCTTTCTAATCTAATTTTTGAGAATTAAGTTCTTGAAATTAGAACAAGAAAGCCATAGCAAGCGCGATGAAGAATGTACCTTCGGCAAAGGCGATACCAAGGAACATGTTAGTACGAAGTTTGCTTTCCATTTCTGGCTGGCGAGCAACTGATTGGATAAATGATGATACGACAAGACCATCACCGATAGCGGCACCAAGAGCACCAAGACCGATTGCTACTGCTTTAAGAGCGGCAAGTGTAATTGTCATGTGAGACCTCTTTCTATTATGCGGTTTTCCGCAATTTTTGATTACTATGAAATTATAACCCTATTCCTGTTTCTTGTCAAAGATTAGGTGGTCATTTTCATAATTTTTCATGAATTTTTTCACGTTTTAACTATTTTTAGTAGTCTTTTTACTTCTATTGGTATTTTTGTTGTCGCTTTCTTACTATTGCATTCTGCCTCAGCAGTGCGTGCTAAAGCTAAAGCACTAAGACGAAATGACAATCTTCTAATTTCGTTCGGCTGAATTCAGCGAGAGATGAAACTTTCGCAAACAAGTTTCTATTTTGTGGTTGAAATTTGCCATTTTCCTTGTTTTTCTGTGAATTTTATAGCGCCGTGTTGGTCGGTTCTTAGAGGGAGGATATGGTTTTGTTCATAGGTGGTCAAGGTTTCTTGATTCGGATGATGATAACGATTATTTTTCCCCACGGAAATGAGAGCAATTTCAGGATGGATTTTCTGAACGAATCTAGGTTCCGAGCTTGTTTTGCTACCGTGATGTCCTGCTTTTAGAATGTCAACTTCGAGTTTCGGATAATCTTGAAGAAGCTGTGCTTCGCCATCACGTTCTAAATCACCTGTAAAAAGAAATTTTTTACCGTAGAAATCACCGTAAGTAACGATACTGTCGTTATTATCGCCTTTACCAGTATAGCCATTAGAGAGAATTTCGAGATAACTATTGAAAATCGGTATTTGTTCGCCAACTTTTGCGATATGAATAGGGATTTTTGCCGTTTTTAGCTGCTTAACAAAATTTGAATTGGTCAGTTCTCCAGGGCTGACCCAAATTTCCTTTATTTTTATCTTGTCAGCGAGTTTGAGAAAGTCTCCTACATGGTCGCTATCAGTGTGTGTGAGAATGAGTTTGTCAATTTTTCCAGCCCCTTCAGCTTGAAGATAGGGAATTAGTGTTTTCTCAGCGTTAGTCTGAGTTTGAGCTTTTTGCCAATTTTTAGATGGCAAGTTTAATCGGCCCCCTGTATCAATGAGTATATTTTGACGATTAAATTTATCTTGCAGAAAAATGCTGTCTCCTTGACCAACATCAATAACGGTAATACTTGGCTGAACTGGATTTTTGCAACTCAAAAAGGTGAGCGCCAAAACGAATAAGAGCGGCCAGCGCAGCTTTTTCTTTCGATAAAAATCAAGCATCAACCCGCTAAAGACCAGCAACAATACAAATTCTACTGCATTTGGCTTGCCAAAAATAACTGGATAATGAAAATATAAATCCACCGTATGAACAAGCCGTTCAAGCAATTCAAACACAGGGTTTATCGGAAGTTTTAACCCTCCAAGCGATACAAGAAAGGTAAACAGGAGAAATGGAAGCAAAAAGCTGTCAAAAAGCAAGCCAAATCCAAAAGTCAGTAAAATAGATAAGGGCTGAAAGAGATAAAAATCAAAAATCAGAAGTGGCAGTGCCATGAGTGAAAGTGCTGACGATTCCATCAAAATACGTTTAAAGCCTGTAAAATGAGGAAATTTTCCTGTCAACATCGCCAAAATGAAAGCATAAAACAAAGTAAGCTGTCCGCCAATTGTCAACAGAAATTGGGGATTGATAAACAGTAAAATTAGCGTTGTTGCAGCAACATTATCCAAACCTCGCAAACGAATATTTTTCTGTACAAGCGCACGAATAACCGAAATTGACAGTCCTGTCAAAAACGCATAAAAAATCGAAAACGGAATCTGCAGCAAATCAACAGATTCTCGGCGTAAACCTAGACGCAACAAAAATTTTCGCAGACCGTTGATAAAAAAATTGACCTGCATTCCTGACAACGCAAAAAGATGAATAATACCAAGTGAACTATAAATATCTCCCATTTCGCTGAAATCCTTGCTAAGATAGCCAAAAAGCAAGCCTGTCATGTAATTTGATGCTGGTGCAGGAAAATGCGTTTGTGTCCAAACTAACGCTTTGCGACGCAAGAGATGTAAGTCAAAATGTTGACTAATCGTTATTTTTGTAATATTTTGAATTTTTATTTGCTGATAAATATTTTGTGTGGCGAGATATTTCTGACTATCAAATCCGTTGAAATTTCGCTGTGTCTCTGGCTTTTCGATGCTACCTTGAAAATCAATAGTGCAATTTTGTGCAAGTTGCTTATAAAGTTTTTGCTCTTGCTCCGATTTTAAAGTGTAGTAAACTTGATATCTTCGACCTTCTGATTTTCCTTGAAAACTAAGCAGATTGCCATTGACTTGAATACTGTCAGGAATTGGGCTGATTTTCTGAATGGTTGCTGGTTGAACCAACAAATTTTGCTGATTTGTATTTTTGACAAAACTGTAAAATCCTATCAAAATCAATAATATCGGCAATACAAGATAATATTTGTGCCAAATTGCAAGCACGAGCGAACCGACAAAAATCAGCAAAATCAACCAGTTAAAATTAAAAACACAGAAATAAAGCAGAACTGCCAGATAAGCAACGAAAATTAGTGGCGGTTTAGTCAACAGTTATACTCTCCTTAAGTTTTGCAATCGTTTTTTCGCCGAAACCACTGACTTTTCCGAGTTCTTCAATACTCTTAAAATTCCCATTTTGTGTGCGATAGTCAATAATATCCTGTGCCTTTTTCGCACCAATACCGCTCAAGGTTTGAAGCTGTGTAAGGTCAGCAGTATTAATATTGATTTTTGTCGTTTCTGACATATTTGACGAACTTGTCAAATTCTTCGTAGAACTTTCAGAGTCTGCTGGAGCTGCATTTTCACCAATTTTTGCAACATAGACAACTTCTTCATCTTTAAGTTTGGCAGCAAGATTAATACTGTTCTGGTCGGCTTCTGGAAGAAAACCACCTGCGATTTTGATAAGCTCGTTCATACGTGCATGCGTCGAAAGTTTGTAAACATTAGGCTTTACTACTGCACCTTTGAGGTCAACGGTAATTTCTGTTGTACTTTTGTCTGGTTCATTGCTTCTAACCATTTCAGCAGATGCTGTGGAACTTTCTGCGGTTAAATGATTTACAGATAAGGTATTTTCAGGTATTTTCGCTTGACTTGTAACATAAAAAATTCCACCTGCAAGTAAACCTATAAGAATCAAAACTACAATTTTCAAATGTTCCTTGAATAATTCAATTATTTTTTCCATACTTTACTGTACGAAAAAAATTCCTATTTGTAACAGGAATTTTTATACTCATTCATTTACCTTGTGTACCGCAGGGATAACTTCTAAAAGCAATTTTAAAAATTAAGCGGTATTAGAAACTATTTGAATAAATGCAAACCATTGCCGTGAAGAATTCCCGTCATGCGCAAAATAATGATGATAATAATAATGAGCAAAATGAGCACCAAACGCCACGGAAATCCGCCGTTACCAAGTAATTTACCAAATTTACGCTGAACATAAGTCTGTGAAGTGCCATTAACGCTTGCTTTTTCAGCTTTCGCTTTGGTATCGCCACCGCGAATATTATTGATAAGCTGACGCACAATTCGTTCATCACTGTAGGAAAGCACATTACGTGCATAAATCTTCTCACCGGCTTTGGCTACTGCAATCGTGCCGAGCAGCTGTAATCCAAGGGCAATCCAAGCCTCAGCAGTTGTTGAATATTGAATTGCAAAACGACTGGTCATCAAAGTCGGGCTGATGAATGGAATGAAACTCAGCACTTTCAAAATCACATTTCCAGGTACTGCAGCTCCCGCAATCCCACCGATATAGCCAATCATGGATAAAAACGCAATCGGCTGTGTTGCTTGCTGTACTTGCGCCTGCTCATTAACCAAAGAAGCCACAATCGAAGCTAAGAACAAATACCCCAGAATTCCGACAATTGCCATAACAATCAGATAAATCCCAAAACCCAAATCAATCCCCGTTAGCATACTCTGAATCTGCTTTACTGCATCTTGTGTCCGGATAAAGGGATAGGCAATCCCAAAGCCGACAGCGTAAATTGCAATCTGCGTAAAGGCAAGTAAAATTACACCAATAATTTTACCGTAATATTGAACATTCGAACTTGTTGCCGCAAGCAAAGTTTCCATAATTCGACTAGATTTTTCATTCCCGATTTCTTGACCGATGATGCCGACATACATCATAAGCAGAACAAAAATCAGAATTGAAGCAATCGTACCAATCGCGATATTTGCGCCCTGTCTGGCATCTCTGCCAGTCGTTCGCCCTGTCGTCGTTTGCGTTTCCATTGTTAATTTTGCTGGACTGAGCAATTCTTGTACGTTGGCTGCTGTCAGTCCCAATTTTTGCGCCGTTTTGGAAAGATTAACCTGCGTGAGTGCTGTTTGAAAATCTTGCTGATTGAATTTTACTGCTGAGCGGTTATCTGTGACCAATGTATAAGCACCATTTTCCTCAGATAAGAATCCATCAATTTTTCCAGCACTTAAATCGGATTTTGCGCTTTCTAAGCTACTGACATCACTCAAATTAGCATTAAGATTTTTGTCAGCTTTTAACACTTGAGTCAAAGCCGGATTGTCCACAACTGCCATTTTAGGGGCTGTGTTAATTCCTGAGCTTACGACTAAACCAATGATTAAATAAACCGCTGCTAGAAGAAAAGGTGAAACAACTAATGCCCAGAAGCCCGCACCTTTAATACGATTACGGTAAATATTTTTGGCAACAAGCCAGGTCTGATTTTTCATTTTTCCTCCTCCGTACTTTTCGTTTGAGTTTCTGCTTCAGTCTGCGCAGCAAATCTGGCATTTCTGTCCTCTTCTGCCACTTCCATACGGAAAATCTCATCTAAAGACGGTGGTGCTTGCACAAACGCTTGGACATAACCACCTTGTGCAACTCGTTCAAAAATAGCACGTCCAACTTCTGCTTCGCTAATTTTAACTGAGCGACCGGTTCCTTGCTTTACTACAGATTCCACACCAGAAAGAGCAAGTAAATCGGCATCAGGTACATCAGATTCCAGATAAACTCGTGTCCGACCATAGCTTTCACGAATATCCTGAACTGTACCATGCAAAATCGTCTTTCCGTCTTTTAGCATCAGCAAATTATCCGACAAAAGTTCTACATCGCTCATATTGTGATTAGAAAAAATAACTGCTGCTCCATTATCACGACTTCGTTTTATTTCATTACGCAACAGCTCTGTATTTACAGGGTCAAGGCCTGTAAAAGGCTCGTCCAAAATCAGGAACTTCGGTTCATGAATTAAAGTAGCAATAAACTGTACTTTCTGTGCATTCCCTTTCGAGAGCGTTTGTACCTTGTCTGTCGGCTTTCCAACAACATCTAATCGTTTCATCCACTCGGCAACCTTCACGCGTGCATCAGAGCGTTTCATCCCATGTAGTTCGGCAAAATACATGATTTGGTCTTCAACCGTCATTTTCTGATAAAGTCCGCGTTCTTCGGGCAAAAAACCAATCGTCTGCTTTGTCTGCTGATTTATCGGCGCTCCATCCCAACTAATTGTTCCAGAATCAGCCTTAATAAAATTCAAAATCATACGAAAGGTCGTTGTTTTTCCTGCACCATTTTGTCCGATTAATCCCATTACCTCGCCCGGCGAAACGGCCATTGACAAGTCATCAACCGCAATTTTATCACCAAATGTTTTGGTAACTTTTTCAATTTCTAGTGTCATTTTCTCTCCTTTATAACCTAGCGAGTGCTTACTAACATCTGCAAAGAAGAAAGAATCCCCAATAGATGAAATAATCACTTTAAAAATTTTTTCTGAATGATAGTGTTTAATGTTTGAGCAAGTTTTTTGATGTTCTCCCCAACTTTGATATTCATAATGTGTAAGTCGTGAAATGATGACTTTCAAGATGAAGCAGAGGATTATTTAAGGTATAACCTCACATCTACGATATCCTCCGCTTTAGTAGGGACAGCTTAACAGTATTGAGGTTGCAGATAGAGAGCGAAGCGCTCATCTTTCGTAACACACACTGCCGAGATAAATTTTTTTGATTTGCCCTCGGAGTTGAACGGTTACATTCTATTAGTTTCTAAGCTAATTTTATCATGAAATTATATAAAATCTGAAAAAATTCCATGCTTGGAACAATTTCTCAGCGATGGTACTTCATTTTTTCTTATCACGTTGCCAGCCCCAGATAATGATGCCATAAAGAAGCGCTACCCAAACATAGACTGCAAATTCCCAACCGTCTGTGCTTAACCTTCCTGCTGAATTGATAAGCTGAATACTCCCTCTGAAAATATCAAAAAGACGAACAAAGACGAGCAAACCATAGATAAGCGCTAAAAGCTTGAATATTCTAAAACGTTTCTGGTCAAAATTTTTTCCGAAATAGGCACCGCGCCAAACAGACTCGATAACAAAATAAGTTGAAGAAAGACCAATAATCATTAAGTTCTGCGCCCCAACTTCAATCCAAGCCTTATTCGTCAATTCAACAAACGCACCATTGATTAAGAGTAAAACACCTCCAAAGATTAATGTGTGTAAAGCAACTGAGCCGCGAATGACCTTTTGTCGCTCGTCAAGCTCATTCTTTTTCATATTTTTTCGCTTATACAAAATTAAAATGAAAAGCAGAACTGATAAACCTACTAAAATTCCTGCAATAATTCCCCAAGTAAAGCTGCTCATTTTTATTCCTCCCAAAATAAGTCATTTAAGGTCAGACCTAGCACTTGACAAATATCAATGCACAAATTGATTGTCGGATTATAAGTGCCCGATTCAACAG
Organism: Bacillota bacterium; assembly: GCA_021781855.1. Classification (GTDB taxonomy): domain Bacteria; phylum Bacillota; class Bacilli; order Lactobacillales; family Streptococcaceae; genus Lactococcus. The sequence goes on from JAJXWC010000008.1 coordinate 14,526, forward strand.
CTACAATCGTTTGTCTCGTCACTCCAACGGCTTCTGCCAAATCTCCCTGTGTCATATCCTTTAAGGCTCGCGCGGCTTTTAGTTTTAAATTTTTCTTTGCCATTTTACTTCTGCCGCCTTTCTTTCCTTTTGACAAATTATAAAATATATTTTTCTAAAAGTCAAATATAATATACTTTTTGTCAATAAAAAATCACAAGAAGTGATTATCTCCTGTTTCTTGCTATTTTTAATTGACTGCGAAGCTTGAGAAACGAAAAAAGAAGTAACAATGAGCTTCCGATAAAAGCTACACCAGCTGCTGCCAAAGTACCATTTTCAAAAAAAAGTCCGTGCCCTTCAAAAAGGTAAATTCCTGTATTAGTCACATCCACCGCAAAAACCAGTATAAGCGCATAAAGCAGGATTCTAATGGTTTTGCGCTGCTTAAATGCAATTCCTGCCTGTCCGATACGCCAACCAATAAAGCCAATGAGCAGCGTAAAATAAAGATAAATCATTTCAAAATGTTGTGTAAACTGCCAAGTGAAAAATGCTGATAAGACTGCAAAAATTACACTTGGAATAATAATTTTATTAAAAATTCTGTTCGTCATTTTTTCTCCTATAAATTAGAATTACTTTATTTAATTATAATATTTTTCTCATTTTATTCAAAATATTATGATAAAAAAATCTTGGATTAATCCAAGATTTCACTAATTTCATGATTTGACAGGTCTGTCAAAAGGCGAATCGGTTTGACTATATTGTCATTTTGCAAAGGCAAATCAAGCCAGCTAATACCGTACCATTCATCAAATTTGTAGCCAGATTTTTCAAAAACACCAATCCAATGAAAACCAAGTTTCTCATGAAAAGCTATACTAGCAGGATTTGGATAGGTAATACAAGCATAAGCTCGTTGGTAATTTAATTTTGATAGTGCAATCAGGAGTTTTTGATAAAGTTCTGTACCAATGTGGTGATGACGTGCATTTTCATCTAAATAAATTGATAATTCGACAACCCAGTCATAAGCTTTACGCTCGCGGTAACGGCTAGCATAAGCATATCCCAAAATCTTACCATTTTCTACGGCGACAATGTAAGGAAAAATTGCTGAAATTTCTTTGATTCTAGTGGCAAATTCGGCTTCTGTGGGAACATCATATTCAAAAGTAATCGCTGTTTTCTCAACATAAGGGCGATAAATTGCCAGTAATTCTGCTGCGTCATCAACGCCTGCAAATCTAAATTCCATAAGCTCTACTCTCTTTCTTTTTTTCATTATATGCTTTTTAGCAAAATTTGTCAGCTACTAAAAAAGTTTGACAGATTTGTCAAACTTTTTTGATGTTTTCTTTGCCCGCAACTTTCTCTTTTCAGATTGCTACGCCTCAGATACTCGCTCGTTGCAATTCAAAGCGAATGCTCTGGGTAGAAGTGTATATAACTGAATCAAAGATGATTAACCAATTCAAGACCAGGTGTTAGCGTTTCTGAACCTTCTGCCCATTTCGCAGGACAAACTTGGTCGGGATGTTTTCGGATAAATTGTGCAGCTTTAAGTTTATTTACAAGATGAGCAGCATTTCGTCCAATACCGTCAGCCGTAATTTCAACGGCTTGAATAACACCATCTGGGTCAATAATAAAAGTTCCACGCTGAGCAAGGCCTTCCTCTTCATCTAAAACATCAAAAAGACGTGACAACTTCCAATTTGGGTCAGCCAACATTGGATACTCGATTTTACCAATTTTGGGGCTGTCCATGTGCCAAGCAGCATGAACGAAATGTGTGTCCGTTGAAGCTGAATAAACTTCAGCTCCAAGCATTTTGAGTGTTGCATACTGCTCTTGCAAATCCTCAAGCTCTGTTGGGCAGACAAATGAAAAATCTGCAGGATAAAAAACAAGTACATTCCATTTTCCTAAAAAATCTTCATTTGTAACTGTTTTAAATTCTAAATCATGGTACGCCTGTACCGAAAATTCACCGATTGTTTTACCTACTAATGACATAAATTAACCACTTTCTAACATTTGATAAGTTAATTATAACTAATTTTTACAGAAAAGTCTGGCAATTTATCTCGAGATTTCATCCCACTGATGTTAGAGTACAAGAAACAGTTAGTCGCAGTCGCAAAGCAGCTGACCCTACGGCAGTAGAATGAAAGCAGCACTTTCTAGGCTAAAACATCTGGTTCGGCTATTATCTTAATCAATGGTGGAGCAGAAAATTCACTAGCCAATAGCCAACATAGGCCCAACTCAATAATCCATGCCAGATTGCTTTCAACAAAGCACCACCATTTTCAGCAAATCGCATTCCACAAGCCAACAAAAATCCCGTAAAATACAAGCCGCTTGACACATCAACATTAATTTTATTCCTTTTTTCCATACACTTCTCGCTTTCTGCCGATAGATACTACTTTTATTCTAACAAAAAAGCTGGCAAGCGCCAACTCATTTAAAGGACTGAGACAATTAAAAGTCCAAATAAAGTTAAGATTGCAAGAAAAGCTAACATACAGTAAGCAAAATATTTTGCAAATCCTGCAAGCTCACCACGTGCTTGAACTGAAATTATTTTATAAGCAATCAGCGTTGCCATTGATGCTGTTAACATACCGATTCCACCGACATCTGCACCGAGCAAAACGGACATCCCGTGTGTGGTGAACTGAGACATCAGCACTGCCGCTGAAATATTTGAAATCAACTGACTAATCAAAACCGTTCCCAAAAATGCGCCTTGCGCTCCGCCAAAAGTATGTTGTACAAAATCCGTAATCTGGTGAATATTGACCAAGTTGCCAACAATAATGAAAAAACACATAAAAGTCAAAAGTAAATGATAGTCGGCAGTCTTGAAAAGTTCTCGTTTATAAATGAACACAATAAGCGCTGTAATCACGGCCGCTGTCCAATAAAATGGAACGCCAAACATATTCGCTTTTGTAAAAACGGAAGTCGCCATGAGCACCATAAGTGCCACAAAAATCATCACTTCAACAATATTAAATTCTTTAGGCTTTGTCTCAATGTGAATTGGTTCTTTATCAATCAAAAAGCAGGCAAGATTGAGCACAACTAAACCAGTCAGCCACATCGGAATGGTTCCTTTGAAAAAGGCTAAATTATTTGAAGCGAGATTGAAAAAATTATAAACATACAAATTGTGCGGATTTCCGAAAGGCAATAAGGTGGACCCCATATGACAAGCCGGAACAATGAAGGCTGCACCAAGATAAACTGATTTTCGATTTTGCACATGCTTTGTGATATAAAGATAAAGCGGAAGCATCGTCAAAATTGTCAAATCATTCGTGAAAAAGACAGCTAAGAAAAAAGTTAAATTCGTTGTAAAACGAACAAGCTGACGAGTTGTTTTTGACCAACTGACCATTGTTTCGCCAATAAAACGCAATAGTCCAGAAGCCCGAAAACCGCCAATAACTAGCATCAAGCCAAAAACGGTCACAATGACTTTCCAGTCAAAATATTTTGTCGTGAAATGTGCTGAGCCAAAAACCATAGCATTAAGTGCAATGATAAATGCAACAAGAAAAACCTTGTCACGCGTAAAGAACTGCAGAACTGCTGCAAGAGCAGGATGAGTCGCTTTTGGTAGTTCTGTCTGTGGTTGTTCCATTTTCTCCCCTAACCTAAGTCGCGTATTTACATTCTGTTTACAAACACGCTTCTCTAATTATAGCAATAAATTAGAAAAGATAAAAGCAATTTTGCATGTTTTTTTCGAATGAAACAAAAACTTACTTGGTTGGTTTCAACTCCCGCCAAATTTACAGTACAACCCTGTATCTACGATATGAGATTTCCCTGTCCATCTATGCTATCCATCACTCTATCTCCATTTTGTTGCGAAAGACGAAAGCTTCGCTTTCCCTATTCCCACCTGAAAGAACACCGTGCCATTAAGGTTGCAAATGCTCGCTACGGTGCTAAGATAAAAAAACTTCTGACAAAATAGTCAGAAGTTTTTTCGAATTTGACTGCTTCGTCAAGCCCTTACTGTATTCAATTTTAGCAATGTCCTTTCTTAACCGATTACGAAAGTTGTCTTGCTGCGCAAGACTTTATCCGCAACCTCAATCGTGAAAAAGCATTGCTTTTTCTTAACCGATTACGAAAGTTATCTTGCTACGCAAGACTTTATCTGCAACCTCAATCGTGAAAAAGCATTGCTTTTTCTTAACCGATTGAGCCTTCCATTGAGTAAGAAATGAGTCGGTTAAGCTCAACTGCGTATTCCATAGGTAATTCTTTTGTAAACGGTTCAATGAATCCCATGACAATCATGTCCGTTGCTTCTTTTTCGGTTAAACCTCTACTCATCAGATAGTAAAGCTGTTCTTCTGAAATTTTAGAAACCTTTGCTTCATGCTCCAGTGCCACTTGCGAATTATGAATTTCGTTAAATGGCACGGTATCTGAGCGTGAAATGTTATCCATGATAATCGTATCGCATTCAATATGGGAAGCAGACTTTTTACTATTTGGTCCAAATTTTACCTGACCGCGATAATTGACTGCACCGCCGCCTTTGGAAATGGATTTGGAAATGATGCTTGAGCTTGTATTCGGCGCATTATGAATCATTTTTGCACCAGTATCCTGATTTTGCCCAGCGCCTGCAAATGCAATCGAAAGCATTGTACCCCGCGCACCTGGTCCATCCAAAATAACTGCCGGATATTTCATGGAAACTTTGGAGCCCAAATTGCCATCAACCCATTCACAAGTGGCATTGGCTGCAGCACGCGCACGTTTTGTGACGAGGTTATAAACATTGTCCGACCAGTTTTGAATGGTAGAGTAACGCATATAGCCACCTTCTTCGACAAAAATTTCGACAACAGCCGCATGAAGTGAACTTGCAGAATAAGTGGGTGCTGTACAGCCCTCAACGTATTGAACTGATGCCCCTTCCTCAACAATAATCAGCGTCCGCTCAAATTGTCCTGATTTTTCATTATTAATCCGGAAATATGCCTGAATCGGAATATCACATTTCACACCCTTTGGAATATAGACAAATGAACCGCCAGACCAAACTGCCGAATTCAGCGCCGCCAGCTTATTATCTGTCGGTGGCACTAATTTTGCAAAATATTTTTTAAAGAGCTCCGGATATTCCCGCAAACCAGAATCCGTATCTGTAAATACAATCCCCAATTTTTCAAATTCTTCACGCATATTATGATAAACAACTTCGGACTCATATTGCGCACTTGCGCCTGCCAAATAAGAACGTTCTGCCTCCGGAATTCCAATCTTTTCGAACGTTTCCTTGATTTCGTCAGGTACTTCTTCCCAGCTTCGTGCTGCCTTTGCCGATGGTTTCTGATAATAGACAATATCGTCAAAATCAATATCGGACAAATCTGGTCCCCACTTAGGCATGTCTAATTTTTTGAATGCCTCAAAAGATTTCAAACGAAATTCAAGCATCCACTCCGGTTCGTTTTTCGTTGCTGAAATCTCACGAATAACTTCTTCTGAAAGACCCAAGCCTGTTGTGAATTCGAGTTCCGCATCATCATGAAAACCATATTTATATTCTTCCAGTTCTGGAATTTTTTCTGCCATTTACTGTATCCTTTCTACGGTCAAACAAGCACCTGACGACGATTTGTCTTGCAAGTACTTCCCTATTTCTGAGCTTCGTCATGCGAAGCTTCATCTGCAACATGAGCTGTCTTGTCGTTATCTTCAGTAATCGCTTTTTTCAGAGCATTCCAAGCCAACGTTGAACATTTTACACGAGCTGGAAATTTAGAAACTCCAGCTAGAAATTGTGCATCGCCGAGCTGCTCTTGCGCAGGATTTTCTTGACCAGTCACCATTTCGCTAAAAATTTGTGCTAATTCTAGTGCTTCAGCTTTCGTTTTTCCAATTACAGCTTCTGTCATCATTGAAGCAGAAGCCGTTGAAATCGTACAGCCATGCCCACTAAAAGCAATATCAGAAATTCTATTCCCCTCAAAATCAACAGTCAGACGAATGACATCCCCGCAAGTTGGATTGTTTAAATCAATCATGCAACCTGCTGTCAACTCACCCGCATGACGAGGACTTGATGAATGGTCAAGAATGACCGCACGATAGAGATTATCTAGTTTAGAAAGTGCCATTTTTAAACCTTCTTCTCTTTATAAAAGTTGTTCCAAGTTCGTTGGCGTCAGCTCAAGCGCTTCACGACACCAAGGATAGTTGGCTTTAACTTTTTCGTAATCTGCACCATCAGCAAGCAATCTTGCTTTTGCACTCAAGCGCCAGCCAATTCCTTGATAACCGTTTTTTCCTTCAACTTCCCTTACTGCAAGCAGAGCAAGTACTGTATCATTGACTTTGATATCAGCTTCAAGATGCGTAAAACCTGCCGCTGGTGCCAAAAGTCGTCCGTCATCTGTCAGCTGTACATAAGAAATCCATGTTCCCGTCATATGCGGTGCAGCTTCTGCTCCCCACGAAGTAATGGCAACTTCGCCTTCGTATTTAAGTGTTTCTAAAAATTTATCTGTTAACATTTTTCTTTTCTTTCAATGATATATTTATCTCAGCAGCACGTGCTATAGACAAGAGCTTCGCTCTCGCTATCTACAACCTCAACAGTACACTGTACTGTTGAGCTGTTAAGCTGTCAATGCTCGCTGCACAAACAAGTTCGTTAGTCGCAATCGCACTAAGGCGAAATGGCAAGCTTCGAATTTCGCTTGAATAAATTCAGTTGGAGTTGAAATTCCAACTGAATAAGTCTCTACCTCATTTTACATCAATAATTTTATCTACTGGTAAACGATAGTGTTGAGTACCTATTTCTTCCGAATGTCCAAAAACAATAATCAATTCAGGACGATAGCGCTCATCTATTTCCAAAATTTTGTTTATTTTAGGTGTTTTGTCAAATCCTAAAATAAAGTTCCCTTTATAGCCGGCATCATTGATTGCATACATGAGATTCATTGAAACCAATCCCGTATTTAATGCTAAGTAGTCTGATAAGTACTGCGGACTGAAAGCACCAATTTCTTTGATATAGTGGTCTTTCAAGCGGTCAAGCCATTTTTCTTGAGTTTCATTTTCAACTGTTGCTGTGTTCAGCACTTCGGTCAAACGTTCCGCTGGTTTGGTATCGGAAAAAATCACAACTACAGCAGGTGCATTTTGAATTTGAACCTTATTCAAACTACGCCCTTCTTGCGCCAATTCTGTTTTCTTTTCTTCTGAATCCACGATAACAAAATGCCATGTTTGCATATTCACACCAGACGGTGCATAATGTGCTTCGTTCAAGATTGCTTTTATCGCCTCTACTGAGACTTTTTCTGTTGAAAAACGCGCTACCTTATGTCTTTTTCTGTTTAATTCACTAAATTCCATTTCATCCCTTTCTCATCCTCAACCATTTCTAATACCATTTAACCTAGCAAATGCTTATTATTTATGCTGTACAACGTCTAGGCTACTCTGTTAAGGTTGCAGATAAAGAGAGCCAAAACTCTCGTCTTTCGTAGCACGAAGTGCAGGAGTAGCAAACACTTCCTAGGTTAAAAACTAAATAATATCAGAAACTGAAAAATTCTTTTGTTTTTATCAATGCTTCAATAAGCTTATCACAATCTGCTTTTGTATTGTAAAGATAAAAACTTGCACGAGCCGTTGCTGCAGTGCCCAGATAGGAAAGAAGTGGCTGTGCGCAATGGTGTCCAGCACGAACAGCGATGCCTTCCATATCAAGCGCAGTTGCCACATCATGTGGATGCAAACCATCCAGATTAAAAGCAATAACCCCAGCTCGCTTTGTGTTATCCGTCGGACCATAAATTGTCAGTCCGTCAATCGCACGAAGTTTTGGCATGATATAATCAACTAATTCCTGTTCATGAGCTTGAATATTTTCAATCCCTACATCACACAGGACATCTATCGCAGCTCCCAAAGCAATACTTCCAGCAATATTGGGTGTGCCTGCTTCAAATTTCCACGGCAACTCCGTCCAAGTCGAATGACTTTCATAGACGAAATCAATCATTTCCCCACCAAATTCAATCGGTTCAAACCGCTTAAGCAAATTTTCGCGACCGTAAAGCACACCGATACCAGTAGGCCCCATCATTTTGTGACCGCTAAAAGCGAAGAAATCACAGTCAAGCGCTTGAACATCAATTTTCATGTGCGGCGTAGATTGCGCTCCATCAACGACCATATATGCGCCGTGTTCGTGCGCGATTTTGGCAATTTCGCGGACAGGATTGATTGTACCTAGCACGTTTGATACATGAGTGATAGAGACAAATTTTGTTTTGTCCGTAATTTTTGCACGGAGGTCATCCATGTCAAGTAAACCATCTTTAAGATAAACAAATTTTAACGTTGCGCCAGTTGCCTTCGCAGCTTCTTGCCAAGGAACAAGGTTGCTGTGATGTTCCATAATGGAAATTACGATTTCATCATCTGCGCTTAAGATTTGACGAGCAAAATGAGCGACCCAGTTTAAACTTGTCGTTGTGCCACGAGTAAAAAGGACTTCGCGAGTTGAGTTAGCGTTGATGAAGCGACGCACCTTTTCGCGCGAAGCTTCATACTCGGCTGTTGCACGCTCAGCGAGGGTATGAACCCCACGATGAACATTGGCATTGTCATTTTCATAGTAATGGCGCAACACATCAAGTACCTTTTTGGGCTTTTGCGTTGTCGCAGCATTATCAAGATAGATGAGTGGCTCGTCGTTGACGACTTGGTCAAGAATAGGGAAATCTTTGCGGATTGTTTCAACATTAAACATTACAAATCCAGCTTTCTTTCAATTGTCGCGATAAATTCTTCGCGCACGGATTTTACTGGAATTTCGGTAACAACACTACCGAGAAAGCCACGAATAACAAGCTTTTTCGCTGTTTCTTCGTCTAAGCCACGAGATTGCAGATAAAATAAATCTTCTTCGTCAACTTGTCCGACTGAAGCCGCATGTCCTGCCGTCACATCATTTTCATCAATCAGTAAAATCGGATTAGCATCGCCACGCCCTTTGTCTGAAAGCATGAGTACACGACTCTCTTGTTGGGCATCTGCACCGCTTGCGCCGTTTATGATGTGCCCAATCCCATTAAAAGTCAATGTGCCACGTTCAAGAATAACACCATTTTGCAAGATGTGACCGACAGAATTTTTACCGTAATTGGTTACACGTGTGTTGACTGCCTGTACTTGATTGCCTGTTGAAATACCGACCGCTTTAATATTGCTGTGGCTAGCTTGCCCTCGCAATTCACTGTCAAAATCAGCGACAATATTTCCATCATTCATCACACCGATTGACCAGTCAATGCTGGCATTGTCCCCAATCAAACCGCGTCGTGTGATAAAGCCTGTCACATTTTTACCCAATTCATCAATCGCGGAAAACTTGACTTGAGCGCCATTTTGTGCAATTACTTCGGTTACGATATTAGCTTTGACAGAACGGTCAGAAGTCACTGTTTGTAAGCGCTCAAGATAATTTAGCTTGCTATTTTTTCCAACGACAATCAGAATATGCTTGATAAAAGCTACCTCATCTGTCTGAAAAATTGCCTCAACTGGCAAATCAATTTCAACATGGTCAGGTACATATAAAACCATCCCCGAATTGAATTTTGCAGTATTTGCAGCCGTCAAACTGTTTTCATCAAATTTGACCAAACTGCCAAAATATTGTTCAACAAATTCAGGAATTTCCGTCAAAGCCGAAGTAAAGTCAGTAAAGATAACCCCTTTTTCAACGAGCTCTGGCGACAACTGCTCTAACACCGTATTACTCCCAACCTGAACCAGTAAAGGATGATTGGACAAATCCATAAAACTTGGTACTGCAGCATTTTCATCTGAACTTTCCAGCTCAAATTCGTCCAATTTCCAGCGGTCAAAGCGCACACGTTCAATATGGGGAAGCGTCAGCTCTGACAGCGCCGCAAATGCCTGTTGACGACGATTTGACAGCCACTCTGGCTCGGCATTTATTTGAGAGAATGTTAAAAGTTCTTCATTCATTATTTTTCCTCTTTATAATCCAAGCCCAGCTCTGCTGCAACGCCAACATATCCTTCATTTTCCAAACGTAGGGCAAGCTCTGCGCCGCCTGTTTTGACGACACGACCGCCCATGACAATATGCACCACATCAGGCGTGATGTAGTCAAGTAAGCGCTGATAGTGGGTAATAATCAATGCACCGAATTTGTCTCCGCGCATCGAATTCACACCTTTTGCCACAACTTTGAGCGCATCAATATCCAACCCACTATCAATCTCATCAAGAATAGCAAATGTTGGCTCCAACATCAGCAACTGCAAGATTTCATTACGTTTCTTCTCGCCACCAGAAAAACCTTCATTGAGATAACGTTCTGCCATCTCCTCTTTCATATTGAGGACTTCCATGTTTTTGTCTAATTTTTTGATAAATTGCATCACGCTGATTTTATTATTTTCGTCACGGCGTGCATTAATCGCAGCGCGGAGAAATTCAGCATTGGTGATTCCAGGGATTTCGCTAGGGTACTGCATTCCGAGAAAAAGGCCGAGCCGAGCGCGTTCGTCAACAGGCATTTCGACAATATTCACACCATCAAAAAGAATTTCGCCCTGTGTGACATGATAATGCGGATTGCCCATGATTGCAGCAGACAAGGTGGATTTCCCGTTGCCGTTTGGGCCCATAATCGCATGAATTTCATTTGTATTGACCGTCAGATTAACCCCTTTGAGGATTTCAGTGTGCACACCATTTTCATCGACACCGACGTGCAAATCTTTGATTTCTAAAGTTGACATAGCTCTCCTTACTCAAATTGAATCTGTTCGTAAACCCAACTTTCTCATCCATCTAGGCTGTTGCATATTAGGATAGATGAACGAAAGAAGCTGCACTTCTCCTATCTACACCCTTAAAGCAATGCTTCAAGTAAAAGCAAAATGGATTCACGAACAAGCTTTTGTCAAATGTTTTCGACACGTTTGTCAAGCTCATTTGACATTTTTCTAAACAGTTCTATTTTAACAAAAAAACAACCGAAATGGTTGTTTTTGCTATTTTTCAGTGAAACTTCACTTATTTTCTATTTCTTCGACTTTTGCGACTTAATTTTTCTGAATCAGTTTTTTCACTTAACGGAAATTCTACCGTATCCTCTAATTCGTCAATTTCATTTGTTCGCCCAAGCACCTTATCTCGATAGCTAGAATTTCCAATAAAACGAAGGCCATTCAATATCGGCTGACGGTTTTCACCCAAAATACCGACCAATTCAATAAAAATTTCTAACCCGAAAAGACAGGCAATTATTAATAGAATTCCTCCCAGACGTCCAGAAACCTGCAAAATCAGTGAAATAAAAGCAAAAATTCCCGCAATACCATAAATTACTAGCACTGCGCCACGGTGCGTAAATCCTAACGCCATGAGCCGATGATGCAAATGGCGATTATCCGCAGAAGAAATTTTTTGGCGATTCAATTTTCGGCGAATCATTGCCATAACGGTATCCGTGAGCGGTACGCCAAGAATCAAAAGCGGTGTCAAAACAGCAACTGCAGTGGCATTTTTAAGTCCTTGCAAAGCTGTGACCGAAATCATAAAGCCCAGAAAAAGCGCCCCCGTATCCCCCAAATAAATAATTGCAGGGTGATAATTATAAGGGAAAAAGCCCATAATTGCCGCCACCAATGTGAAAATTGTAATTGGCAAAAACACATTTGGACTTGGTAGGAAAAAGTAAGAAACAATCCCCATCGTCAAAAGCGAAATCACTGAAACCCCGCTGGCTAAGCCATCCAAACCGTCAATCAAGTTGATTGCATTGGTAATTGCCAAAATCCAAAAAACTGTAAAAATAAACGATAGCCAAGCAGGAAAAATCAAAAGTGGACCATTGAATGGAATTTTCAGATTATCAAAGCGGGCATTAGTAAAAAACCAAATAAAACTCGCCCCAGCAATTTGCCCCAAAAGCTTCATTTTTGGTGAAATTTCTTTGATATCATCAATCAGTCCCGTTAAGACGATGATTCCTCCACCAACAACAAAAGGCCAAATGTAATTGAAATAAGTCTGCAGCTCACCTGGGCGACTCGGCCTGGTCATAATATAGGGTGGCGCTGAGTGAATAATGTGTGGCAAAAAAGCCAGCGTTGCCACCGCAAAGGCAATAAAAATGACTAAACCTCCGGCTGATGGCATCGGCTTCTTATTAACCCGTCGCGCATTTGGTTTGTCAACTGCACCAATCAGTCGTGAAACAAATGTCATGAGTGGCGTTAGAATTAAAGAAATTCCAAATGTCATGATGACTACAATCAAGAATTTGAGTGTAATCGGAATTTGCGTAAATGTATCAAACATATTTTAAATTTTTCTCAGCGTTTCTAACGCGTGATTTTCGATGAGGACTTCACCGTATTCTTGCAAAAATTCTCGGCTATAACTTGTCAATTCGCCATACTCAGTCATTCGGGCACGCATACTATCCACCTGCATACTACCACGCACTTTGCGATTATCCAAAATAATCAGGTAAAAATCTCCATCATACCGATAAAGCTCTGACAATTCCTCAGGAAATTTGACATTTTTCACGGCTGTCAAAAGGGCAAGTGCATTTTGATAACGCAGACTGTAGAAAATGAAATCAGGTTCTGGCTTTTTATGTTTCGCCGCTTTGTGTCCTGGATTAAAATTTTTAATACCACGTTCTGCAGCCATATTTGCACCAATCTCATTCAGCTTGTCATAAAATCCCGACATCAATTCTTCAAATTCCTCGGGGTCATCTGGAATCTCGCCCATACCTTCTTCTCCAAAAGTTTCTTCTGTGACAATTAAATGCACCCCCTTTGCATGAGGCTGAACTTGAAAAGTCAACAAACCTGTTTGCGAAAACCGATTTTCCAAACCAAGTTCCTCAACCAGCTCATAAAAGAGCTGCTCAATCGCTTCCTGATTTTGAAAAAAATCAGAAAGTTTGACATCATGTTCAGTCAAATCCTCAAAAGTCAAACTTATTTTTATTGTATTTTCATTCACATCTTCAAATTTCATTCGTTCTCTTTTCTTTTGTCAATGCCGTTTTAAAATTAATTACTTACTTTTAATTATACCACAGTAAAAGCAAAAAATAACCCTTGCATCTTTTAACAAAAAATCCTCTATTAACGAGGATTTTTTCTCAGCTTAGGGACGAGATAAACAGCACTATTTGCTACTCCGAATAACAAGAACGAATGAACGAGTATAGATTTACATCGAGACATTAAGCAGACTCTTGTAGCTTCAACCGCTCGCTTTTGAGCAGATTTTTCGCCATACAAGGTAAAATTTTGCAGAAATACGTGCATATTTTAGGAATTAAAACCTCTAGCGAATAGCGCTCTGCTTTACCTTCAATTACAACACCTTCGCCAAAAAATCTTG
>JAJXWC010000150.1 GCA_021781855.1 Bacillota bacterium
AAGTAAAAAAATAGAAAGTTGAAGTAATGAATAAACTTGAAAAATTTAAGACTGTTCGTGATTTAAAAAGCGCCCTGCTTGATGAAGCAGGGATTTATGATTACGACAGCAGAGCTGTTGTCAGTTTTGGAGAACGAATCGCTGAAAAAATGGCGGAGGATTATTTTGGAACCATTCCCTCCAATCATTCGCCCGCTTACAAGAAGCTTTTAGAAAAGTTTCGGGAAAGTGTTGAAGACTACGACTACAGGAGAGATTAATGAAAAAAAGAAAATGGGGACTGCTTATGATAAGCGGTGTGACCTTATTGAGCCTTTCTGCGTGTGGTCAGTCTGGCTTGGATGTGCCACAGTCCACTGTATCGTCTCACACGGTGCGAAATTCAAGGAAAAGCGTGACGGCTCAAAGTCAGGCGAAGCCTCCCGCAACTTCCTTTAGCGTAAGTCAAGAATCAGATTTTGTGCAAAAATTTCTAACGGCTTATACGACCTATACGTCGCTTAATGCGCAAAAGTCAGCTGTACAACCCTTTTTGACAATAGCTCTACAAAAGCAGTTGGCAGTGGGAACATCTGCGTCGCAAGAAACGAATCAGGTCACGTCTGTGGGTCAAAACCTTTCGGTTTGGCAGAATGATAAGGGAGAATGGCTGGGATTAGTGACGGTTAAAATCAATGACCAAACGAGTAGTGTGCAGGTCTTTTTGGTGGGACTGGAAGTGAAAGACCAGAGACTTTTGGTGAGCCAGTTAAGTTCGCCTACACAGGAATAGAGAAAGGAAATGAAAATGAATAAAGCAAATCAAGCCAGACAAGCACGCATCGCAGCAATTCTATGGGAGCGGCTCGTGGATGCTTTCAATGAGGAAGCAAAGACCTACGACGCAGAGCATCCCGATAGTCCTTTGGGCTCAGTAGGGGAGGTTTATTGTCGAGAAGTTTGTCGGCCAAATTGGTGGAAGACGCTAGGCGGTGAAGAACTCATTGGAAGTAAAAGTGAGAATCGAGGTGTCATCATTTTAGGGAAAGGAAAACAAGAAGGGTTTGACGATTACTGGGAAATCACGCATCTGATTGAAGAGACGCACCACGGTGAACATTTGGAAACAGGGATCATTTATTTTGGAAGTTGAGAGGATTGAATGACAGAGAAAAAAGCAAGAAAAGACTCCACGAACTATGTCGTGACGTCTAATTTTGGAGGAAGCGAGATACAAATCAAACAACTACTGGTTGTTTTGAAGCAAATCATCAAAAGTCGGGAAACCTTGAGTTCAAAGGGGGCGTGAGCGGACTAAACGATGAAAGTATGTTAAAATGGGAGGCGTAGTAACGATGCGCCTCCCATTTTTGCGTTAGAGGAGGCAAAACATGAATCGAACCTTGACAATTGAATATGAAACAATCACAGACGAAAGAAACCTGACGGTGCTTTATGCGCGTCTTTCTAAGGATGACGGCAAATCGGGTGATAGCGACTCCATCTTGAATCAGAAACTTTTGCTTGAAAACTTTGCACGGGAACAAAAAATGGCACCTTGTGTCTTTCTCGCCGATGACGGGATCTCTGGAACGACCTTTAATCGCCCAGCCTTTCAACAGGCGATTGATCTCGTGGATCGCGGACTGGTCAAAAACTTTATCGTGAAGGACTTGTCTCGCTTTGGACGAGATTATCTGAAAGTCGGCGCCTTTACCGAAGTCGCTTTTCCTGAAAAGAATATCCGCTTTATTGCAATTAATGATAATGTGGACAGTGAGCATGAGGATGATAATTCACTCGCTCCTTTTCGGAATTTGTTTAACGAATGGTATGCCAGAGACTGTAGCAAGAAAATCAAAGCGGTGAAGCACGCGAAAGGCAATGCAGGACTTCCTATGACAGCCAATGTCCCTTATGGGTATTTGAAAGGGGAAAATTATCAACAAACGCATGAGTGGATAGTTGATGAGGAAGCGGCAATGGTCATTCGGCGGGTATTTCATGACTACGCTTCTGGTAAGAGTATGACTGAAATTGCTCGTGAGTTAAAAAATGAGAAAATCCGAACTCCTGCAGCACACAAACTCAGCATTGGAGTAAAATCTAATAAGGTAACGAGCACGCCTTACGGCTGGAACTCTCAAATTGTGCGGCAAGTTTTGGGCTATCGGGAATATTGTGGGCATACGGTGAACTTTAAAACCTATAAAAAATCCTACAAGACAAAAAAGTGCTTACCTCATTCCCTGTCTGAGCAGAAAATCTTCAAAAATACGCACGAGGCGATTATTGATGAGGAATTGTTTGAGTTGGTACAGGAAAAACGAGGGACTTATCGTCCGAGAGTAACCAAGACTAAAAGTGTGGGACTGTTTTCCGGCGTTGTTTGTTGTGCAGATTGTGGTACGACACATCGCTACAATGCCCAAAGAGAGACTCGCTCTCCATTTTATTTTTGTGCGGCGAACAAGAGACGAATAAAAACTTGTGCGAGTCCGCATAACATTCAAGAGAAAGTGCTCATGGAAAAAGTGCTTCAGAATATTAAAGAGGTGATGTCAAAGCTTGAGTCAAATGAAACTGAGCTGGTTGCTTTTCTTGAAAAGAGGGCTCAACAAACAACGACTCGGACATTGGAAAACGAGAGGTTGCTCCTCCAAAAAGCGGAGCGTCGGGATCAGGAGTTGGACATGATTCTTCAACGGCTTTATGAGGACAATCTCTCAGGGAAAGTGAGCGATGCAAGGTACGCTAAAATGAGTGCGCAGTACGAGTTAGAACAGGCGACGCTTATACAAACTCTGAGCTCTCTGCGTGAAGCACAGGAAAAAGCTGAGGAAGCAAGTGCTGGGATTGTTTCATTTATTCAAGTGGCCAAAAAGTATCTCAACCCAACAACGCTTGAACCAGATATGGTTCGGGCGTTGATTGAAAAAATAGAAATCGGAGAAAAAACTAAAGTGGACGACAAAATACAACAAAAAATCAATATTATTTATCGCTTTGTTGGGAATCTGGCAGAGTGAAACAACTGAAATTTTGTGTCGTCTTACGGGGTGTGATATAATACAGATATGAATTTCTATGTAAAATTAGCAGAGTTCACTGAAATCGAAACATCACGGCTTTTGCTTCGTCCGATGACGCTTGCTGATGCTGCTGATATGTTTGAATACACTAAAAACTGGGAAAATTTGAAATTCATTTTTCCACCGCATTGTTCAATCGAAGAAACGGAATATGCGATTGCCAACCATTTCATGAAAAATCCGTTGGGAAAATGGGCGATTGAATTGAAAGCCACTCAAAAAATGATTGGTAGTATCAGTTTTTCAAAATATTCAGAGAAAGATGCAGCAGTAGAAATTGGTTATGTGCTAAATCAGGATTTTTGGGGGCAAGGATTTATGAGCGAAGCTTTGACGGTACTGTCAAATTTCTGTTTTTATGAGTTCGGATTGAAACGGATTGAGCTTTTGATTGACAAAGAAAATTTGTCTTCAATCAGAGTTGCTGAGAAAGCAGGTTATCACTTTGTCAAAAGTTTTAAGGCGAGTCATCAATATTCCAAAGTTATCCGTGAATTTGACCGTTACCGTCTGCCCTGAAGATTTAGGTGGTTTCACTCGATTTGCTATTTTAGCAGCATAGCAAAGCGAGATAGATTTTACCCCAACCAAATGAAGGAGCAATTAGATTCAGTCAGAATTTTAACTCCTACTGATGGAGAATAGCTCCTCATCTGCGAAATAGGTTTGACTTGTCATCTGACAAGTACTGCCAAGACAGAATTTGACCAAGTGGTCAAATCATCAAAATAAGAAAAATCATACAAATGTCCAAACATGAAGAAATCCTTAACTACATTGAAGAACTTGAAGTCGGAAGAACCGTCAGCGTTCGCGGTATCGCTAATCGCATGAAAGTCGCCGATGGTACGGCTTATCGTGCCATAAAAGAAGCAGAAAATCGAGGACTTGTTGCTGTCAATGACCGCTCAGGTACTGTGCGCGTTGCCTCAAAAGGTCAAAAAGTTGCCAATCGTTTTACTTTTGGTAAGTTGGCGATTATTGCCAATGCTGATATCCTAGGTGGACTTTCAGGTCTTGAAGTTGAGTTCAGTCGCTTTGTCATTAGCGCGATGGAATTAGAGTCATTCAAGCGCTATTTAGCACCCAATGGACTAGTTATTGTTGGCGACCGTCATGATATTCAGGAGCTTTCTCTTCGTGAGCAAAATGCCGTACTCGTTACGGGCGGATTTGAAGTCGACCAAGACATTATTGACTATGCTAATAAAATGGGAATTCCGCTCCTACGCACAAGCTATGACACGTTTACTGTTGCCAGCCGTATCAGTCATGCTCTTTCAAACGAACTCATCAAGAAAGATATTCTCAGTGTTGCTGATGTTTTCCATCAAAATCGTGCCACTTTGCGTGAAGAAGATACTGTAAAAGATTTTCTTGACCTAGTAAAACGCACAAACATCAGTCGTTTTGCTGTTCTTAATCGTTATCGCGTTGTTGTCGGCGTTATTGCCATGCGAGATGTCAATCACAAATCCAATGATACACCGATTAATAAACTTATGACTTCCCCCAATGTTGCCAGACTTGATATGACTGTCGCCAGCGTTTCTCAAAAAATGATTTTTGAAGGCTATGACATGATGCCTGTCGTTCACAATGACCATACTTATGCAGGTATTATTTCAAAATCTGACCTCCTGCAAAGTCTGCAAAAGGCTCAGGAGGAAAGTCAAGTTGCTCACACATTCAGTGAAGATATTGCTTCGCGTCTGAAAGAAAAAGCATCAGCCTATCAGATTCTCATCGAGCCTTTCATGATTAACAGTGTCGGAAATGTTGCAAATGGTGTTTTCTCAGAAATTGCTACACTCATTGCACAACGAGTCATGGAGAAACGCCGTCGGCGAAATGTGCTCATAGAATCAATGGATGTCCATTTTTTCGGTGCTATTCAAATTGACAATGTTCTCGAAATTTACCCTAAAGTTATCAGTGAAACCCGTCTCGGTGCAATGATTGACTGTGAAATTTATCATGTCAATAATATTGTTGCAAAAATCTTGGTCAACCTCCAACTCAGCTAAGTTGGAGTGATTACTTCCCTTACTGATGTTAGAGTATGATATCAGGGCATCATTGTCTATTAGCTAAAGCGCC
Source organism: Bacillota bacterium (assembly GCA_021781855.1). GTDB lineage: Bacteria > Bacillota > Bacilli > Lactobacillales > Streptococcaceae > Lactococcus. The sequence continues at coordinate 5,172 of JAJXWC010000150.1, forward strand.
AAGAGCCTACGGCAGTAGAACGCACTTGCTAAGTTAAATGAAAGATAAAAATGAAAGAAATATTAAAAAAAATTAAAAGTTACAACACAATTCTCATTCACCGCCACAAGAATCCGGACCCAGATGCGATTGGGTCTCAATGTGGATTGCGTGCGATTTTAAGGGGAAATTTTCCAGAGAAAAATATCTACGCTGTCGGTTACAATGAACCAACATTAGAGTATCTTGCACTCATGGATACCGTCAATCTTCCAGATAATGAGCCTTATCTGAGTATCATTTGTGATACAGCCAACAAACCTCGTATTGATGATGACCGGTGGAAACAAGCAGATTTTGTTATCAAAATTGACCACCATCCTAACGATGATGCTTATGGAAATCTTTTGCTCGTTGAGCCAGAGCGTAGTTCTGCCTCAGAAATCATTGCTGATTTTGCTTTTGAGAGTGGATTGGAGATGAACGCAGAAGCTGCCAGGCTACTTTATGGTGGTATTGTAGGTGATACAGGACGTTTTCTTTATCCTGCCACATCAGCCAATACATTTGCAGTTGCCGCAAAATTAGCCGTTTATGACTTTGACCGTGCAGCTTTAGGACGAGAAATGTCTTCTTTCGATATGAAAGTTGCTCGTCTTCAAGGTTATATTTATGAGAATCTGGAAATTTCTGAACAAGGTGCGGCTCGGATTGTTCTAACACAAGAAATATTGAAAAAGTTTGACCTTCGAGATGCTGAAAC
>JAJXWC010000151.1 GCA_021781855.1 Bacillota bacterium
ATTATTTCTAAGCGCTCCTTCTCATATCTTGAGTACATTCAATTTTTTAACTTCCAAATCTTCCGTGCCCGTAATCAAACATCCTTTTTCTTTGGCATAGGTGATGTATTGCACAATATCTGGCGTGATTCGCTCACCAGGCGCCAAAATCGGAATTCCTGGTGGATAGGCCATAACAAATTCGGTACACACTCGTCCAATGGAAGCTTCTAGATTCACAGCTTCTTTCTCGCCATAAAATGCTTCCTGCGGTGCTACGACTAAATCTGGATTGATGTATTCCTGCGTCCACATGCCCGCCTTGTCTTTTTTGTAGCGCCTGCGAATATCTACAAGCGCTGAAACTAAGCGCTCTAAATCTGATTTTCTGTCCCCAACAGACACATAGGCTAAAATATTTGCAATGTCTCCTAGCTCCATCTGAATATCATACTCGTCACGCAACAAATCATAAACTTCAATACCTGCAAGTCCGATATCCAAGGTATTTATTGTGAGCTTTGTCTGGTCAAAGTCATAAACGGCATCACCATCAATTAATTCTTCACCTAATGCCCAATAATCTCCTATCGCATTGACTTCTTCGCGAGCGTATTGCACCAAATCAACCACACGACGCATGACTTCTTTGCCTTTAGTTGCCATATGTTTACGGGATAAATCTAAGCTTGACAAAAGCAGATAGGAAGCGGAAGTTGTTGAGGTCAAGTTAATCACTTGCCGCATATAGTCTGGATTAACCTTATCATTTGTCAGCAAAATCGAACTTTGCGTCAGTGAACCTCCTGATTTATGCATAGAGACTGCTGCCATATCACATCCTGCTGCCATTGCCGACTGCGGAAGATTTTCTCCAAAATATAAATGTGTTCCGTGCGCTTCATCAGCAAGTACATACATACCAGCTTCATGTGCCAGTCTAACAATCGTTTTTAAATCTGAACAAATCCCATAATACGTCGGATTATTAACAAAAATCGCTTTGGCTTCCGGATTTTCTTTAATCGCTTTCTCAACAGATGTGACCGACATCCCCAGTGAAATCCCTAGCCGTTTGTTCATTTCAGGGTTAATGTAAACAGGAATTGCACCACATAACACAAGTGCATTCAGCACTGAGCGGTGAACATTTCGTGGCAAAATAATCTTATCGCCTCGCTTAACTGTTGCAAAAACCATTGCTTGCACCGATGAAGTTGTTCCATTGACCATAAAAAAGGCATGGTGAGCACCAAAGGCTTCTGCAGCAAGGCTTTCTGCTTCTTTAATGACAGAGCTTGGATGGTTCAAATTATCCAAAGGTTTCATCGAGTTAACATCAATATTCATAACTTGTTGTCCCAGAAAGGCTGTTAATTCAGGATTTCCGCGCCCACGTTTGTGCCCTGGCACATCAAAAGGAACAACACGTTTGTTGTTGAATGCTTTGAGCGCTTCATAGAGTGGCGCTTGATTTTGGTCGAGCAAATTCTTCTCTCCAATTCCAATACTAAAAATTTTACAGAAAAAACGAAAAACCAAGCGTAAACTCTATTTTTCGCTTGGTTTTATTGCATTCAAAAATTATTCAACGGCTCAAAAAATCTAGCCAGAGTTCAGAAGCGATTTGCACAAAGCATAGCTTCTTATTGATGCACAAGCGTGTTTTTTCTTGGGTGAGGCTTTTCATCCTCATAAGTGGCTCTCCCACCTAATCAATACGGCGAATTTCATCGCCAACTCGGCTTTTGACCCGGCTGTCCGTCTGGCCTTAGGTCTGTCTTTTGACAGAGCGGTCAAATTTCTGCTTTCACAGATTTCATGATTATTATATATCAAATTCTTTAATTATGCAAGAACTTTTTGATTTGACTATTGAAGTGATTATTTCATTACTGAGTAATTTTTTCATCTCAGTAATGTTAGACACAACCTGACATCTACGCTATCAGCTCTTCCATATTAAAGTGACTAACTCAACACAAATGGAAATTATCATTCTGACCGGATGCTTTAAAACTGCAGGAGAACAAATAATTTACCAGGTTAAAAGGCCCATCAATGACGGGTCTTTTCTTGTTTGGTCTCAAATTTTTTCGACTTTTACTGCTGTGCCGTAAGCTGCGACAGAGTCAACATTTGCAAAAGTTGATGAATCAAAACGCATAGTCAAAATTGCATTTCCGCCTTTTGTACGCGCTTCGTCTTTCATTCGTTCAATCGCATGTTCCCTTGTTTCATGTTGCAATTTTGTGTAGCCAACGATTTCACCGCCGACAATCGTTTTAAGATTTTGTCCAGCGCTTGAAAACATATTACGACTACGCGTTGTAAGCCCGAAAACTTCACCATAGACCTCGACTATGCGATAGCCTGGCAGGTCATTTGTTGTTACTACAATAATGTCGTCCATGATTTTTACCCTTTCATATGTGAGTTTAACTCTTTCAAAACGATGAAAATAATCCAAACTGAGTACCGCAAATTGTGTGGATTTCAGTTTGTATATTATTCACGCATTCCAAGAAAAGCGAACTCATTTTATTTCAGTAGCGCGTACTATTTCCCGCCTATTAGACAGTAGATAAGGGCACTATCTTCACAACTTTACTAGGGTGATTTTTTTCTTGAAGTGATTACTTCATTAGTGGGAGAAAGAATCCCCCCGATGTTGGGTGATATCAAGTCACCATCTCGTTTCGCTCTATCTACGTGCTTTGTACTACGCTGTCAATAAAGTGTCTTTCAGATAGAGATTAAACACTGCAAGCGTGTTCCTGAATTTACAGGCACTCTTTGCTTATTTTTTCTCGCTAAGCATTTCAGCGATAATCTCATGTGTTTTCAAAATATTATTCTGCTTCAGCTTTTGAAGCAAAATTATACGATTTTGGCTGTCAAATTGCTCAACCGCCGCAATCATATTTTTGACTAGGTCGTCAAATCCGCGGTTATAGGTCGCCGACTGCCAGCCATTAATACCAATTTTTTGTCTATCCAATCCATTAAGAATTTCCAATTCGGTCAATTCTGATAGCCGATAGGTACCGCTTGGTGCTTCAACTTCAAACGTTTCACTAAATGCCCCAGCTTCCAAATTCATGCAAGCAATTCCTGTAGTTGTTGCTGTTTCAAGCATTACCAATGCCCGAGTCAAATTCCCCGTCTTGTCTTTTTGAACAGAGTAATCAATTTGTAAAATTTCATCATCAAGCAAATAAATCAGCGTGTCTAGTGGGTGACTGAAAATGTCATATAAAAGAAATAGCGGATTTCCTGCATGATGCGCCAAATTTTTCGTTATTTTGACAAAATTTTTCTGCTCAACAGCTTTTAATTTTTGGGTCAAGGGAGCAAAACGACGATTAAAACCAATGACAAAAAGTACATTTTTTTCTTCTGCCAATCGGTAAAGTGTCTGCACTTCAGCCAAATTCTCCGAAACTGGTTTATCCATGAGCACATGAACACCAACTGATAAATAGCGTTTGGCTAATTCAAAATGCTCACTCGTTGCCGCATGAATGATTACCAAATCGACCGTTTCTAACGCCGCCAAATCCGTCGTCGCATATTCAAATTTATATTGCTTACGCACTTTTTCTGCCCGTTCCCAGTCACGAGAATAAAGCACAAAACGCTCTTGTGCCTGTAAACTCGCATAAACAGGCAGATAAGCTTTGCTTGCAATATTCGATGTTGCACCGATTACTCCAATAATCATTCTGAAACCTCAGCAATTACTTCAACTTCAACAAGTGCTCCTTTAGGAAGTCCAGCTACACCAACCGCTGAACGCGCAGGAAACTCCGTTCCGAAAGCCGCAGCATAAACTGAATTAAACTGCGCAAATTCGGCAATATTGCTTAGGAAACAAGTCGCTTTGACCACATGGTCAAAATTTGTACCTGCTGCTTCCAAAAGCGCACCAACATTTTTCATGACCTGTGCCGATTGCTCCTCAATCGTTGTACCAACTAATTCGCCTGTTTTTGCATCAAGCGCAATCTGACCCGATGCAAATAAAAGACCATTCACGATTTTTCCTTGGACATATGGACCGATTGCTGCTGGAGCCTTACTTGTAGAAATAGTTTTCATAAGAACCTCGAAAATTATATTTTCTTTAATTTTACCATTTTATTATATTTTTTACTATGATGACCTACTTGATTCATGATTTTATCTCAGCCGGGCATGCCATTCTCTTCCTACACTTTCTCCGCTTACAAGTTGCTTATTTCTTCGCCTAAAAATCATCTCCTAAATTCAATGAGAGACAATAATATTTGAAGGGATTACTCTATCAGTGGGGGATTATTTCTCCCTCATTGATGTTAAGGAACAACCTGACATCTTCTCTGCGCTACACTATCCTATCCATTTGCTCTATCCGCAACCTTAACAGCACACAATACTATTGAGCTGTTAAGCTGTTGATTTCACTAACCGACTAAAGTCGCAAGGCGAAATGGTGATAAGTCTAGTCGCTGAAGCGATTGGCCCTATAGCAGTAAAACGAAAGCAAAGATTGCCATTCCGGATGTAGCGTAGCACGAAGTGCGTAGATAGCACGTAAATCCTAGCCGAATTGACTCTCACTAAATGGTTTTCTGCTTCATTTTTTATCTTTTGAATAAATCACTAATAGCATTCCTTGCGTAAAACTCACCGTCATTGTATCAGCAATAAATTCATTGCTTGCATAAATCGTTTTGAAGTTCGCTTCTGCTGCAAGCGGATATTTGGCATTTTCAATCGCAAGACTGTCTGCGGTGTTTATCTGAACAAAACCGATATATTTCTTATCAGGGATTTTCGGCAAAATATGCTTGCCTGGATGTAGATATTTTACAATATTCTGCTCATCTGCTAATGTAATCTGTTCTGCAAAAGTATGAAAACGAGATGTTGTTGCTAATTCCAGATTGGTCAGCATATGGTCCATTCGTCCACCCAATGCACCGTAAATCACTATTTCAGCAGACGGAAATTCAGTTGTAGCAATAGTTAAGCCGACTTCTAAATCAGTATCATCCTTTTCAGCTGGCAATTTGACCAATCGGTCAGAAGCAGCAGTAACTTTAGCCAACTCGTCAGAAGTTACAGAGTCAAAATCTCCAACCGCGATATTGAGCCTTTTTCCTTTTTCCGCCAAAAAAAGCGCTCCACGGTCCACTCCGATAAACTTGTCAAACTTTTCATTTGGTAGAGCCGTTGGAACTCCTGCCACAATCAGTATTTTCATCGTTCATCTCCATTTCCAGCAATTTTTCCTCTTACCAATCGACTGTCTAATTTCGCCACATTTTCAACGGCAATTTCCTCAAGAGACAGGCCCAAATAGCGTGCAGTCGTTGCTAAATACCACAGCACATCGCCCAATTCTTTGCTCAATGCCGCTTTATCTGCTGCTGAAATTGTGCCTTCTTTGTCTCTCAAAAGTTTTTTGACCTTGTCTGCTACTTCTCCTGACTCACCAGTTAAACCCAGCACCTTGTCTAAAAAAGCAAAATTTACCACAGACAGCGGTTCATTCACCCCAGATGTATCAAATTTGATAATTTTTTCTTGATATTCGTTAAGTTTCATAAGATGATTATATCAGGATATAAGCTCAACTGCAATGAAACAGAGACTTATTGAGTGAGAAGTTCAACTTCCACTGAATAAGTCTCTGTTTCATTCTTTACACGAACTCCGTTACAGCAAAAAAGCGCAATGACGCGCTTTAATAATTACAAATTTTTGCTTCTGTCAAATTGACAAAATAATAAATTAAATCGCACTACGAAGTCTAGCACCGCCATTTTCCAAAATGCGTACTGTGCGTGGTAAGAAAGCACGAATTTCCTCTTCATTATAGCCCACACCAAGCCG
>JAJXWC010000152.1 GCA_021781855.1 Bacillota bacterium
AAAAGCTAAAGAAAAAGGTGCTAAAGCCTCACAAAAAGAAGCATCGGAGGTCGTGAAATGAATCTCGTAGATACGCTACAAATTATCGTCGCAAATATGCTCATTTACTCTACTCCTCTGATTTTCCCCTCTATTGGTGGTGTATTTTCAGAGCGCGGCGGAATCGTCAATGTCGGATTGGAAGGAATTATGACAATGGGAGCTTTCAGTTCAGTTGTCTTTAACCTGACGACCGCAGGAATCTTCGGTAGTTTGACCCCGTGGCTTTCCATTTTCTTTGGAGCTCTAATTGGTGCAGTTTTTGCTTCTTTGCACGCTGTTGCAACAGTCAATCTTCGCGCAGACCATATCGTTTCTGGTACAGTGCTCAACCTTATGGCACCAGCACTTGGTGTGTTCCTCATTCAAGTCATTTATAATCAGGGACAAGTCAATATCAATCAGCAAATTGGCTATTGGAATTTCCCCTTGCTTTCAAACATTCCAGTGATTGGTCAAATCTTCTTTACCCAAACTTCTTTGCCTGGATTCCTCGCAATCCTTATTGCTTTTGTTGCTTGGTATGTTTTGTTTAAGACACGTTTCGGTCTGCGGTTGCGTTCAGTTGGTGAAAATCCTCAAGCCGCAGATACTCTTGGAATTAATGTTTATGCTTATCGCTGGGCTGGTGTGCTGATTTCGGGTGTACTTGGCGGAGTCGGCGGCGCAATTTATGCTCAAGCTATTTCAGGAAACTTTTCTGTTTCAACTATCGTCGGACAAGGCTTCATCAGTTTGGCTGCCATGATTTTCGGCAAATGGAATCCAATTGGTGCAATGCTTGCTTCTTTACTCTTTGGACTTTCAACTTCGCTCGCCGTTGTCGGTGGACAAATTCCTGGAATCAAAGATATTCCGTCAACCTTCCTCCAAATGTTGCCTTATGTCATTACGATTGTTGTCTTAGCACTCTTCCTTGGAAAAGCTGTTGCACCAAAAGCCGATGGCACAAACTACATCAAATCAAAATAGTCATTCAAACCTGCTAATAAGCAGGTTTTTGAAAATATGAAAAGGAAAATTTATGATTACAGGACTTTCAGTCAATTTATTCGTTTCTGATAGCGAAAAAGCCTTTGCATTTTATCGTAAAGTTTACGATGCAAGGCTTATAGATGATTATTTTAATTTGCCACTTGGAGAAAAGAACTGTCGTTTGAAAATTGGGGAATTTCAATTTGCTTTGGCAGATGAAAATATCGCGTGGGGTTCTCAATCTCCTTTAAGTCGTGGCGGTGTTTCCATTTGTATTCAATTATTTTTGGAAAATTTGGATGAAGTTTTAGAAAAAGCCATTGCGGCTGGTGCAAAATTTACAGCACCTTCTTCGACTGCCCAGCCCAAATTTTTACACCCAGATGGTTTTATTTTTGCTAATGTTGAAGACCCGTTTGGGCATATTTGGTCTTTGACAGCATTGTCAAAATGAAAAAGATTCTGCTCAACGGAGTAGAATCTTTTTTAAACTCTTGTGCTTAGCAAATCACTTCAGATGGTATTTGACAAATCTCGTAAAGTAAATATAACCACCTATAAGAGAAACGACTAAAATAGATAATATAATTCCTATTGATACTTCCACAGGTATCCTAGTGAAATTAGGCGTTAAATAAGTTGTTTTATTGATAATGCTACCATAAAGGTTTTTGACAGAATTGATATAACTAAATTTCCACGGCTGTGGAATTACTAATTGTATGATTAGGAATGCAACTGTCAAAATTGCCGTGTTTTTAATGATTATGGCTATATTATACCAGATTAGCCCGACAATTATTCCAATGGCAAGAGAAAGTCCTAATGCACTAAACAAGTCTGATATATTTATTGCTGCAGGAAACTTTGAAACTGAGAAAGTGAAGTAGCCAACATATCGTTTCACAATTAGGCTAGCAACTATACCAAATAAGATAAGCAAACTATAAAACAATGTTATACTTGCCAATAATATAGGGTATTTCCCTAAGATAACTTCTGATGATGTGAAATTGGATAGTTTTCTTCTGTATGTATCATTTGAGTAGTCATAACTCGCAATCATAATGGCAAGCAATCCTGAAGCAATAGGTAAAATAGGCATTCCTGCTGCCAAAAAGATATATCGAATAAAGCCAATTGGGTTAGTCTGTTGAACGGCATAATACATCTGGTCATAAGCAAAATGAGTAGAATTATTGATTATTTGCCCCCCACCGCTTGAAGTAATATGATAACTTTCAGAAAGTTGTTTCAATAAATCTGCTTTGTTGACTTGGCCTACTGTATTTTTATAGAGAAGCTTTGTATTTTGGAAATCACTGATTATCTGAAACGATGAAGTAATTGTTACAAATATTGCTCCCAGAATAACCAAATACTTTTGTCTTGATTTCCAAAAGTATTTATTTTCCATTTTTACACTATTCATAAAATTCATCATAGATTACTACTAACCCCTTTTCTTTCCAATTTTCCACTTTCACGATTTTATTTTGTACAATGGCATAAACGTTATCAACAAACTTTTCATAAAATTCAAAATGATGACCAGTTAAGATAATCAAATTATTCTCCGATTGCCTTTTTATCAGAGAGGACAAATTTCTCAGACTATCAAAATCTAAACCATTTGATATTTCATCTAATAAAACTAAATCTGGATTAGTCAGTTCCCATAAAATTAAACTCAATTTTTTTGTCTCACCCAAAGAGTACACTTTTAATTTCTTCTTCAATAGGGAATTTGAAAAATACTTTCCTGATATTTTATAGATAGTTTCTCTATCCGATTGACCAGAAAATATCATTAAATTATCTAGACCTGTCAAATTGCTATAAAAATTTTTATCATCGAAAATAGCAAACTGTTTGCAATGCTTAATATTCTTTTTTTCCAATTCTCCTTTGAATTTTGTAAAACCTAATATCATATTGATAAGTGTTGTTTTACCATAACCATTTGGAGCCAAGATAAAATTGGCTCCTCCTGATTCAAAATCAATATTTACAGAACTTAAAATTGCTCTATCTGAAAAATTTTTCGAAATATCTTTTAATGTTATCTTTTTTTTCATTAAGAACCCCACGAACCTCCATACATTGTTACATGGTCATACCAAACCTGAGTAGAGTTGATAAGATTAACGCTCCCCCAAGGAGTAGGAACGCCTACTCCCATAATATATGCAGAAGCCCAATCATGTTCTGAAGAAGTAGCGCTATACCGATAAATTCCATCTTTGGAGATATTGTCCGGAAAAATCCAGCCTGCTGTTTGCCAAGCCGTGGAAGAAACGACTTTCGAACGGTAGATATAACTATAAGAAACATAATCTTTAGACCACATTAATGGAGTGCCATGATAAAAAGTTGCAAGAGTATTGCTAGTACTTGCTTTAACATTCGGAGTACTTACAGACACTGCTCCCAGTAAAACGATGGCAGTTCCGAGAATGATAGACTTTTTGGTAATACTTTTCATTTTTTAATATTCCTTTCAATTTAAGTTATACTTTTATTTTTGTTACAAAAAGAAGCGAGAGACAAAAAGTAGATAGTTCAAGTCACCATCGCTCGAAACAAGCCAGCTAATAACAAACTCACAACTCTAGAAATTGTGCTTCTTGCTTCTTGCTTCTTGCTTCTTGCTTCTTGCTTCTTGCTTCTTGCTTCTTGCTTCTTGCTTCTTGCTTCTTGCTTCTTGCTTCTTGCTTCTTGCTTCTTGCTTCTTGCTTTAAGGATACCACTTTCTTTTTAAGCTGTCAATAATTTATCTGTATTTTTAGTTAATTTTCTTATTTTTTAATTTAAATTCAAATCACTCATTTTATAATCTATTTTGATAACAATTTAAAGTTAAATACTACAAAAAACACGAACCTCCAAGAAAGTTCGTGTCTCTTTTTTAATTTTTGATTGCCGAAGCAAATTCTTCTTTAGAAAAAGCTTCCTCAATGATTGCTTTTAATTGCTCACCAGAAGCGCGCATTTTTTGGGCTTCTGCGTCATTGAGCGGAATATGAATCGGATTGATTACACCTTCTGCACCAACAACTGCGGGCTGTCCGAGATAGCAGCCTTCAATACCGTAGTGACCATCTTGAAAAACAGATACAGGTAATACAGAATGTTCATCATCTAAAATTGCTTTTGTAATTCTAGCAAGGGCAACTGCAACGCCATAGAATGTCGCTCCCTTTTTCGCAATGATTTCGTAAGCGGCATCACGCACACTTTCAAATAATTCGACAATCTCTTCTTCATTGAGATATTTGTTTTCTTGGAACCATTGTTCTAACTTCACCCCTGCAACATTGGCATGAGACCAAACAGCGAATTCTGAATCTCCATGTTCGCCCATAATGTAAGCGTGTACTGAACGCGCATCAACACCTATTTTTTCAGCCAAAGCATGACGGAAACGAGCAGTATCAAGTGAAGTACCAGAGCCGACAACACGGTTTCTTGGTAATCCTGAGAATTTCCAAGTGGCGTAGGTTAAAATATCAACAGGATTCGCAGCCACAAGAAAAACGCCATTAAATCCTGAAGCCATAATCGCAGTAACTACGCTTTTTGTAATACGCAAGTTTTTTTCTACCAAATCAAGTCGAGTTTCTCCTGGCTTTTGTGGTGCACCAGAAGTTAAAACAACTAGGTCAGCATCTGCTGCATCTGAATAATCAGCCGAGTAAATCTTTTTAGGGGCAGTAAAAGCTAATGCGTGGCTCAAGTCCATTGCATCACCTTCTGTTTTTTCTTTAAAAATATCAACAATTCCCAATTCTTGTGCAATTCCTTGATTGACTAGCGCAAAAGCGTATGATGAGCCAACGGCGCCATCACCAACAAGGATTACTTTTTTACGTTGTTTTTCAGCCATAATTTTTTTAGTGTCCCTTCTTAAAATGTAAGAAATGTTTTACATCACCTATTATACCATTTTCCTTAACTCATTACTATTCTCAACTGTCATCATAATCATAAAACTCATTTGATTGCTAGCAAGTCTATAATTAGCTGAAGTGCAAGCACCTTATAGAATGTTCCATGTCTCAGCCAGCTTACTTTAATAGCTTGACAATACATGATTCTTGACATTTTAACATAGAAAAAACGCTCGAAAAAATCGAACGTTTTTTGGTAGACCTTAATGCAAGAATTTTGTTCGGGGACTACTGTTCAACGGTAAAGAATTTAACCCAGTAAGTGCTACTTTGCTGCTATAAAATGAGAACTTTGCTTTTTAGCATCATAGAGCATCCATCAAATCCTATTTCTTCAAATCTGACCAAGTCCATTCTGTAAATTCAGGAATGTCAACACCATCATTTCGCGTCACTTCAAAATGTTTGGCGATTATCTCATTCATTTCAGCAATGAAATTGCAGGCAGCATCACGTGCAACTGCACCATTTTCCTGCAAGACTTTTACTGCATCAATCGCTTGGTGGAAACGGTCAAGTTCGCTGTAAACACGCATATCATAAGTCGTTGTGATATCGCCGTCTTCACGATAGCCATGAACGTGCAAGCCCAAATGCTGACGTTCATAGAAAATGGATTCCATCAAGTCTTCATAGCCATGGAAACCGAAGATAACAGGCGTGCCATTTTCACCGAAGAATTTTGTGAATTCAGCATCTGAGAGTTCTCGTTCCTGATTGAGCGCACCATTTTTCTTTTGCAGACGACCGAGTTCCACAACATTTACATAACGGAATTTGACTTCTGGGAAGGCAGCATTGACCAAATGAAGGGCAGCCAAAGTCTCAATCGTCGGCTCACTTCCTGCCGAAGCAAAAACAATGTCCGCTTTTTCCTCCTCTTTTACCGTTG
>JAJXWC010000153.1 GCA_021781855.1 Bacillota bacterium
GCTAATTAAATTCACCAGAGCTGAACAATTTGATTTTTAACCCAGCAAGTGCCTGCTAATTTCTTAACATCAGTAGGGGAGAAAAAATCCCCCACTGATGAAGTAATCACTTCAAACTTGCACAACATTCTCCGTCACGACAGAACCTTTGGGAATCACAATCGGATTTTCTGCTGTCCCGATAACCGAAACGCCATTTTCAACAACAACATGTTTGTCAATAATCGCATATTTGATTACAGCATCTTCTTTGATTTCAGAACTCGTGAAAACTAAAGAGTTTTCAACATTGGCACCTTTTTTAATCGTTGAGCCACGAGAAATCAATGAATCTTTGACTCTTCCTTCAACAATACATCCCGAACCGAGCTGACTGTTAATCACTGAACTGTCTTTTGAAAAATAAGTAGGAACTTCATTTTTGATTTTCGTGTAAACAGGCTGGCTGCTATAAAGTAACGACGTGAAATTGGCAGGTTCGAGCATTGCCATATTAGCATCAAAGAATGACTTGATTCCTGTGATGTTGCTCATGTAGCCTGTATATTCATAAGTATTGACTTCAAATTCACTCATGTGAATTCGTAATAAATGCGCGATAGAAGCAATTTCTCCTGCATTTTGCATTTGTTGGATGAAGTTAATTACCCAATCAGTATCTGCAATAAATACACTCAATGCAAGTGCTTCTTTTTCACCGAGATTTTCTGTATCTTTCTTAAATTTTCCGACAGCACGACCATTCTCATCAAAGCGAATAATTGTATCTTCGTCACCTGCAAGGTCTGGTGAGACTTTCTTATAAACTGCTGTTACTGGTTTTTCACTTTGCTTATGAATTTTCAAAACGGCATTTAAATCGGCATTGCAAATGAACTTACTCCCAATCATCACCGTATAAGGCGCTTTTGATTTGCGCAAAAAATTAATTTGTTGAGCAAAATAAGCCAGGCCTTTTTCTTTCAAGCGGTCAAAATCCTGCTGAATATAAACGAAGAAACGGCTATTAAAGCTATCCAATCCCCATTCTGAGCCTGAACCAAGATGGTCGAAAACGGACTGCGTTTCGCCCTCGTTGAAAGTCATGAAAACAGAATTTACGTGCGCATTTGACAAAGAAGAAAGTGGAAAGTCAATCAGACGATATTTACAGTCAAACGGCAAAGTGGCAACAGGACGACCATCCGTAAGCGGCATCATACATTTATTTCGTGTAACATTTGACAAAAGTGCTGCCATTGAATTACTATTGTTCATTTTTGTTTTCTCCCTTCACTTCGCCATGTCCGATAACTTCAATGGCATCAGGTGTTCCGATGATTTGGACATTGTCTCCGATTTTAGCATTTTCGCCAATAATCGCATTCTTGATGACAACATTCTCACCGATATAAGTGCCGCTCATAATAAAACTGTCTTCAACTGTCGAATTTTCCTGCAGATGTACATTTTGTGACAAAATCGAATGATGTACTGCTCCATTGATGTAGCAACCGTCACCAATAAGTGCATCTTTTACATCGGCTTTTGCCGTTACAAACTGCGGTGCCGAAATATCATTTCGACTGTAAATTCTCCAAGATTTATCCTTAATATCCAATTCCATGTTTAAATCAAGGAATTCCATGCTCGCCTGATGCAAAGAAGCAATTGTACCAACATCTTTCCAATAGCCCTTGAAGCGATAAGCGAACACATTTTCACCAGATTCAATATAAGCTGGGATAACATCGCCACCAAAATCTTCCATTGGATTGCCTTTAGCATATCCATTTACTAGCACTTCACGTAGGCGTTTCCAGTTGAAAATGTAAATTCCCATAGAAGCCAGATTTGATTTGGGTTCTTTAGGTTTTTCCTCAAATTCAATGATGCGGTCAGATTCGTCTGTATTCATAATGCCAAAACGACTTGCTTCCTCGATTGGTACTTCCATTACTGATACCGTAAGGCTTGCACCACGTTCTTTATGGCTTTCAAGCATTGCCTCATAGTCCATTTTGTAAATATGGTCACCTGAAAGAATCAGAACGTATTCAGGATTAAGTTGGTCAATATAGGCAATATTTTGATAAACTGCATGTGACGTGCCTTCGAACCATTTTGAACCGTCTTGTGAAGTATAAGGTTGCAAAATCGTCACACCACTGTTCACACCATTCAAGCCCCACGGTGCACCATTTCCGATGTGTGAGTTAAGTCCAAGCGGTTGATATTGTGTGATAACACCAACATTTTTTACATTAGAATTTGCACAATTTGAAAGCGCAAAGTCAATAATTCGATAACGTCCGCCAAATGGTACCGCTGGTTTAGCGATATCTTTCGTCAGCTTGCCAAGGCGTGTTCCTTGACCGCCTGCAAGAATGAGACCAAGCATTTCAATTCCCATAATGGAACCTCCATTTAAAAATTCTTATTAATTTTTAATTAACTACTTATTATTTTATAATCTTTTGATAGTAAAACCAAGAGATACACAATATTTATGAAAATATTTTCATAAATGTTCGGAAAAACAGCTTGACAGAATGGTCAAATTCCTTTTATATTCGTTCGTCTTTAATTTTTTTGGAAAAATTATTAGCATTTTTAACATCTGTTTATCTCTTCTCACAGTCTAAATGCGAGGAACTGCGGTTGCACTGCTGGCGTAGCAATTATTCACACCCTCAGTGTAAGGTGTTAGGTTTTTCTAAAAGTTAAGGCGTATTAGAAATTATCATTCTGACAGATACTTCAGCATCGAATTTGTTGAGTTAGGTGCTTCGTTTTGACTGATAAATAAAATCGGAAAGGAATTGGACAAAATCATCGGATTCATTTAACTGCTCCAAATCCATATGCAAACGATAACGCCAATAATGGAAGGGATTTGACGGAACATTAATTCGTTCATCCTGCGGATTTTCAGCCCGCAATTCGCCGCTCATACCTAGCCAGTCTTGAATAGGTAGAGCCACAATCATCGCATCTGAGTTTAAATTTCGTTTCACAATTTCCTGAACAATTTCTGGTGTTGCTTCATTTGGCGCTTGACCGCCCCAGCCCATGACTTCATTGTAATAGCGCTGTGTTACATCGCGATTTTCTTGCCACCAGGCCCGAATGTTACTCGTATCGTGACTTGAAGTTGTCACGACCGACAGATAAGGTGCATACTGCAAACCATTGATAAAACTGTCATCGGCTGGCATACGTTCAATAATCAGTCGTAAAATTTCCAAATGATACATGACGTCTGGTACATTATCAGGTACCATCCCCAAATCTTCGCCGCAAGCCAACATATTAGTCGAATTTTTAATCACAGGCAATTTTTCATAAGCCCGTTCTTTCCAAAATTCATAGTTTCGACCATAGAAGTAGTCATTGTAAAGGTGCTCCAAACGTCGTTTGTATTCATCCCCGAATTCTCGAAAACTGATTGTCGTCGGCAGTGTAATCCGTGGATGATATAAATTTTCACCTTTATGGTCTTTAAGAAAAATCACATTTTCATGCAAAGTGAACAAACCATCACGAAGCCAATTTTCCAAACCAGCGGCTTCAACCTTACGTTGCGTATCAAACTCTGGCTTGAATTCGTAATTTCCATAACCAACATAAGTCAAGAACCTCTGAATGACATAATCCCGATTGTCTCGCCCAAGTACCTCATCAATAACCCAATCTCGAATAAATGGTTTTATGAAACGTTCAATACCCCAACTTCTAAATGGAATACCGTAAGAATTTTCAATCTCTTCTGCCGTCATCGGCAAGGCAGGCGAAAATTGTCCCAATAATCCCCGAACACTTCCTTCTGGCATCTCCCAAATTCTGAAAAAGCCAAGAATATGGTCTAAACGGTAAGCATCAAAATATTCGCTCATCGCAGTCATACGGGCTTTCCACCAGGAATAGCCATCTTGAGCCATACGCTCCCAATTATAAGTTGGAAAGCCCCAGTTCTGCCCTTCAGCCGCAAAAATATCTGGCGGTGCTCCAGCCTGCATATCAAGATTAAACAACTCAGGATTTGTCCATGCATCAACCGAATCATGCGCAATCCCAATCGCAATATCTCCCTTAATCGCAATCCCCAAGCTATGACAATAATCAACGGCTGCTTTAAGCTGGATATGAAGCAGATACTGAACAAAGATATATAAATCAAGTGATTCAGCCATACTTTTATTCTGAGATAAAGCCTCATACACAGCGAATGAATAGTGCTTGTAATCTCCCCAAGACAAAAAGTTTGCGCTTTCATTTTTGTCTCTCAAGACGCTAAAACAAGCATATGGAATCAACCAGTTTTTACGTTGTTCATAAAAATCACGGTAAGCTTCTGTTTTTTGATACTCCACTGCGAATTTTTGATAAATCAACCGAGCATATTTCCATTTTAACGCCAAAACACGCTCATAATCAATCTGCGGCAGTGCATTAAGCTCAGCTTCTTCTTTCAGGAGTGCTGTTTGTTGCGGCTTTGTAAACTTTTCGCGAAAAGCGTGCACATCTAAGAAAATCGGATGAAGTGCAAAAACTGAAATTGCCCGATAAGGATACGAATCACGCCAATCCATGAATGTTGTCGTGTCGTTAATCGGTAAAAGCTGCAACAAATCCATTCCTGTTTTTTTTGCAAAGTCAGCCAAAAGTTTTAAATCCGAGAACTGTCCAATCCCACTCGAATTGCTACTGCGAAGCGCAAACACTGGAACAGCAACTCCTGTGTGATGCGGCTTTGCTCCATAAGGTTTAAATGAAAATTCCTCCCCCATTGACACCTCCTTTATTTTTCTTGTACGAACAAGTACAAAGAAAACGTTACCATAATTCTATTTTATCGCAAATGAAAAGAAATTGCCAATATTTATTAAGAAAGAATAAGAAAAAAGCATGAAAACTTGGTTTCATACTCTTTACGAAAATATCTCTTTTTCACAAATTTTAGTTATTCTACGACTTTTATAAGATTTGTCAATACACCATTGACAAATTTACTTGATCTTTCATCACCAAAATCTTTACTTAATTCAATCGCTTCATTGATTGAAACAATATCAGGCGTTTCTGTAAACAAGATTTCATATGCTCCAAGACTAAGAATGGCACGCTCAACAGTAGTCAAGCGAGAAAACGACCAATTTTGCGCAAGGTGCCCAGAAATTGTTGCTCTAAGAATATTTTGATGCTCAAGCACGCCGTCAACTAATACTGTAAAATATTCTGGCGCTTCCACAATTTCATCTTCTTCATTGTTATAATTCAGTACAAATTGTTTCGTAGAAGCGAGCAGTTGAACATTAGATTTTGATTCCTTTTCTTCAGCTTCAGTAAAGATTCTGTCAAGTTCAGCAGTTAGGCTGAGAGATTTAAAGAAATCCAGAGTGTATTTTTCACGACTATTTTCATGCAGTTTAGCAAAAACTTTATTGAAAATTTCTAAAGCTTGCTCTGGCGTTGCTTTTTCTGTTTCCCGAATGAATTCGAGAAATTTTGGTCCTACAGGTTCTTCATCAAGTTCGATTGCAAAAAGTCGCACCAAATTCAGATTAGCAAATACAGCATTGAAAACCTCAAGCGCTTCATTGTCCCGCATTTTTTTAGTAAAACCGCCAAAATCGCGAATTAAAATCAGAGCCTTAGAAAGTGCACTTTGCTCAAGATTGACACCGAGAATATCATAAATTTCGGCGAGCGCCTCAAGATTAGCTGTTAAGCGTTTTTTAAAGACCCGAATGGTAATTCTATCATCTTGAAATTTACTACACCAGGGTTTTCAAGACGGTGCATTGTGCTTAAAGGTTTGTAGGTTCTGTCGTAATT
>JAJXWC010000154.1 GCA_021781855.1 Bacillota bacterium
TCTTTCATAGCACGAAGTACAGAGATAGCACACACTTGCTAGGTAAAAAAAAATGAGCATTTCTGCTCATTCGTCTATTTCGATATTGCACCCATTCATCTTTAGCCAAATACTTCCGTCATAATCTTACGTCCTGTTGGTGTCTGTGCAAGTCCGCCTTCAGCAGTTTCACGCCACATTGCAGGCAAAGCACGTCCCACATTGTACATGCAAGTCACCACTTCATCAACAGGAATTTTTGTAGCCACACCAGCTAATGCAATATCTGCCGAAATCATCGCCTGTGAAGCTCCCATTGCATTGCGATGCACACAGGGAATTTCAACCAAACCAGCTACTGGGTCGCAAATCAGTCCCAACATATTTTGCAGCACTAAAGCAATCGCATACCCTGCCTGTTCACCAGAGCCACCTGCTGCTAATACAAGTGCAGCCGATGCCATTGCCGCAGCCGAGCCGACTTCAGCCTGACAGCCCCCCTCAGCTCCAGAAATCGTTGCATTATTTGCAATTGCTAGTCCAAATGCCCCAGCAGCAAACAAAAATTCCACCTGCTGCTCATGAGTTAAGCTCAATTTTTCCGTTGCTGCAGTCAATACACCTGGCAGACAACCAGCAGAACCAGCCGTTGGTGTTGCACAAATCAATCCCATCTGAGCATTGACTTCATTGACCGCTACTGCATCGCGCGCCGCACCCAAAATTACATTACCAGACAAAGCATGTCCACCAGCAATATAATCATTCATCAGCTTTGCATCACCGCCAGTCAACCCCGTCCGAGACTTCTCACCAAGCAATCCTTTCTCGATTGAAGCCAGCATAATCTCAAGGTTTCGCTCCATAAGTTCCCAAATCTGTGCTCGTGTGCGCCCTGTCTGCTCAATTTCGACAGCAATCATCAATTCTGCTACAGACGAATAATTCTTCGAATCCGCAATCAGTTCTTTTATATTTCTAAACATTTTTCCTCTTATCACATTGTTCTTCTAATCAAAGAAATTTACTGCATGCAAATGCGGAATTTGCTTCATTTCTTCAATGACAGCTTCAACATTCGGCGTATCTACTTCTAAAATCATAATCGCTTTCTCACCTTTTGCCTCACGCGTCACATTCATTTGTGCAATATTGATATCATGCTCTGACAAAACGCTTGACACTCGAGCAATCATTCCAGGCACATCCTCATGAATCACCACAAAGGTCGGTACGCCTGCTGAAATTGCAATATCAAAGCCGTTTAACTCCGTTACCTGTATCATTCCGCCACCGATTGAAATTCCCGTCACCGTCATCACACGGTCGCCTTTTTTGGCAATCAGCCGTGCAGTATTCGGGTGTTCTGCTCGTTCTTCTGGGTGCGGTACATAGCTCACTTGCATTCCTTGTTCAAAGGCAATCTGTGGTGCCATCGGCAAACGCTCATCATCAGTATCCATCCCCAAAACTCCTGCCACAAGCGCCACATCAGTACCATGTCCACGATAAGTTTTTGCAAAACTTTCATACAAGTGAATTTCCAAACTCTCCGGCAAGTCACCAAAAATCGAGCGCACAATTTTCCCGATTCGTGCCGCTCCTGCTGTATGTGAACTACTCGGTCCAATCATTACGGGGCCAATAATATCAAAAACGCTTTTATATCGTAAATTATCCATTTCTTTATCCTTTTACCAGACAGCCTTAAGGGCACCTCTAAAACTGCCAATTCAAATTTGGAAAATTGAAGTAACCACTTTAAAATCATACCACAATTTACCATAAAATTCAGCAAGAAAAAAACTCTTCCCGAAGGAAGAATTTTTGTTTAACGTCCTTTATAAATCGACCGCGACTTACCATACCATATTTGCCCAAGTATCTTCTGCAGCCAAGGTTGAAGCCATTTATCAATACCGAAAGCACGACCGGCACCAGCCATAAGTGCGATTGCAACTGGAATGTACCAAAGCGATACCCAAGTCAACATACCTGTTGAAGCAAACATTACTGTCAAACCAGCCGTTGCTGCTGAAGCAATAAATGTAAATGCTCCACCAAGGATAGCAAGTGCAAGCAGCAATTCAACGATTGACATGATACGTTGCAGCCAAAGTGCTGTTTCATAGTTAGGAACAATCAATTTCATCATCGGTTGCATCCAAGTTGGAACACCACCTGTGGTTGTTTTAGGCATTGTGCCATATTCATAAGTCAAGCCCCATACATGCTTGATGCCATTAGCATCTGTTGTTGTACGGAAAATGCTGTCCCAGAACCCAACGTGCTGTGGAGCTGCATGAGCTACACTTGACGAAGCAGAGGTAGCCACACTTGATACACTTGAAGCAGCACCTGTTGCACCCGCTGCAGCATCTGCTACTGACGAACTTGAAGAAACAACTGATGAAGACGAAGCGGCGGCGCCTGTTGCACCTGCTGCAGCATCAGAAGCTTTTGAAGCTACTGTGCCTGCTGCTTTTGCAGCCGTCTTAACTGCTGGAGCTTCAAGCCAACCACCAGAATATTTCATGAAAGTTGAAATCTTAACTGTATTTCCCATCCAAGAGCTACCGCCAGCCGCTGTACTACCAAAGACTTTTGGCACAGCATCAAGCAACCAAATCAAGCCGTAGAACAAACGAAGCGGAAGCAACCAGAGTACATTACCACGGCGAGAAATATGCCCGCGCATAAAGTTACGGTTATCTTCTGTATGGAAGAATTCATTTTTAAGGTAAGTAAAGAGATAGTAAGCCGAGTTGATTTGCAGTGTGTAGAGAATGTAGATGAAGTTTTTCATCAACATTGCCCAAAAACCTGTCAAACGGGTTTTGCCAATCATGGCAACGCCCCATTGAGAGCCAACAGAAACCATTGTTCCTTGGTATTTACCGACAAACTTCTCTTTTTCACCGCCTTTAATTTCGGCGATGATATTATCTGCAGCAACGTGTCCAGTCTGTTCAGCAGCTTCAACGATTTGTGGCTGAGGGCGACCTGTTTTGGCGTCCATATTACCTGAAACGTCACCAGCTACATAGATGCCTTTTCCTTCAAAACCAACAGCTTCCATATAGTCATTTGCAAGAAGACGGTGTCCACGTTCTGTTTCAGTAAGTTCATAAGGTACAGCTTGTGTATTGCCTTGCACCCCTGTTGTCCAGATAAGTGTATATGAAGGAATTTCTTTTTGAACTTTCTCTTCATCACGTCCACCAACATTAACAACGATATGGTCTTTAGCAACGGCTGTAATTCCGTGATTAACAAGGACATTAACATTTTTCTTTTGAAGATAAGCAAGCGCCTTGTCTGCTTGTTTACGGTCCAATGTGTTCAAAATCGTTGGCATCATTTCAACGACATTGAGCGTGATTTCTTCTGGATTGATTTTCCAGTCAGTTGCCACTTTCTTACGCCAGTCAATGAGTTCACCGACCATTTCGATGCCAGTAAAGCCAGAACCCGCAACATTGAAAGTGAGCATAGCTTTACGTTTAGCATCATCACGTTCTACTGAAGCGAGCTGTACCATACGTTCAAGCTGACGCTTGATTTTCATTGCGTCTTCAAGTGACCAAAGCGTGAAGCCAAAATCTTTTACGCCTGGAACACCAAAGTCATTTGGCTCACCACCGATGGCAACGATAACATAATCGTATTCGTAAACACCATGTTCTGTGATGACTTTTTTGCCTTCTTTGTCGAGTTTAACGACACTATCTGTAATCAGGCTCACGTTTTTACGTTTGCCGAGTAATCTTTGCAAGTCATATTGCGCGTTTGTGAAAGGAACGCGTCCAGCTGCAACTTCGTGAAGCTGTGTCATCATGGTCTGGTAACTGTGTTTGTCGATGAGGGTAATCTCAGCGTCGTTTTTCAATTTGCTTGAAAGCTTACGAGTGGCTGAAAGTCCTGCAAAACCAGCACCGATGACTACAATTTTCTTCTTAGCCATTTAAGGTTTTTCTCCTAATTAGATATAAAATAATAATAATTCATTATCTATTATACTGCTTTACACGCCATTTGTAAAGTTTTTGTGAATAAAATAATTTGTGAATTTCTTTGTTCCTTTTTCACAAACTCTGCAAAAAATGAAAAGCGTTGTCAAATTTGACAACGCTTTTTTATCTCAACAGTACGTGAGTTTTGAAGTGAGAACTTCATAGGTTGAAACTTTCACTGAATTAGTCTTTGCCTCATTTTACTCTTCTTCATAATTTTTCATAACAGCGTTTTCAGAAAGTCCCAAACATTTTGTAAATGGAAGCACATAGTCGATGTCTTCAAATTGTTTATCTTTTACAACAGATATGCGGCTCATACCATTTTTCACTTCAACAGTGAGCTTGTGGTGATTGTCAATAAACAGATGAATATTATCACTGTCTCCGTGGTGAATACTGACGCCGAGAATTTTGCCGTCATGTAGCTCACAGGTTTGTGCGCCATGAAGGTAGCTATCAACCACAAGTTTCATGATTGCATTTTCGACATTTGGACTGTTCGTGCTCACTTCTTCAATGTGTGGATGCTCGTAGTTTTCTACTTGAATTCTTTTGTGTCTCATTTTGAGTACCTCCATTCTTCTTAATTCTATTTTACCAAGAATTTCTATAAGAACAAAATGAGATACAAATAAGATTCCCTCATAATTCAAATTTTAGCAATCATTCGATTGATTTGATAAAATGAAGCAAAGACTTAGTTTAGGGGACATCTAAAAACTCAAAATTAGCAGTTTTTTAAGCTACCCTTCAGTCTGGAGGTTGCAATGAATATTAGTTTTGATGAAACTGTCAAATCACGTTTAGCTGCTTTGACAAAAAATAAGTCAGCGGATTTTGTGTTGGATTTTGACCACACATTGAGCCGCGAGAATGTTGGTCAGGATTGCTGTGGGATTACACGCTATCGAGTGGTCGCAGTAGCTAAGGGGCAAGTCCCCACAATCTTTGACGGGAAAATTTCCTCAAATTTCGGCGATATTTTTTATCAGAAATGGGGAAAGATGTATTTGGACGAAACCATGCAAATCCGAATGAACGGCACTTTAATTGAAATTATGGGCGCTGGCGAGTTGATTGCACCAAATATTGAACTGGTTGATTTTAGATAAAAAAGACTGAAAAAATCAGTCTTTTTTTGTATTATCTTTGACGAATTCGATGATTGTCTGATTGAATTTGTCAATGTCCTCAAGATGCGGAATATGCCCGCAGCCCTCAAAAATCAGTGCTTGCGAATGAGCATGAGGTTGAAGATTTCGTGCTGCTTCAGCGTGTGCCGGAAGAAAAATAGGTGACTTTCCTCCTGCAATAAACAGGTGGGGTACGGTTTCCTGTGTCAATTCGGCGCGCCAGTCCTGAATAATCACGTTTTGCAGTAAGTCCCGATAAGCTTTGAAGTCAAACGGCAACATTCCTTTCCCTAGCTCACGTTTGACACTATCTGCAAGTGGTTTTTGAGTAAGACGTGTTTTAGGGAAATCATCTATGAATTTTGACAAGTCTGTCAAATCGCGTCCAACACCATTGAGCCAATTTTCGTGTTTCATAAAGGTTGGCGCTTGGTCCTCAGTAATGACTGAGGCAATGTTTTCATCGGTAAATAGTTCTTCATAAGCCATAAGCGTTGCAGCACCCATTGAATGTCCGAGCAAAACTACATCATGCAGGGAATGATGTGCTAGCTGTTCATGCAAATCAGTTGCCAGACGTGCCAATGTCATTCCGTAATGCACTTTCTGTGATTTCCCATGCGAGCGATGGTCATAGGTCACAACGTAAAATCCAGCCGCCACAAAAGGCTCAATCTGGC
>JAJXWC010000009.1 GCA_021781855.1 Bacillota bacterium
AATAACCAAAGCTCTCACCATTTGAAGTAGATAAGAAGGCGTCAAAACCTGAGACTAGAATATCTGCATTTTCCTGATAGCCCATTAAATGAATATTGGAATCCAAATTATTTCTAGCTATAAAAATTTGAATTTTTTCTCTGAATTCTCCATCCCCAATCCAAAGAAAATGGACATCAGGGTTAAGTTCAATAACCTTTTTAGCAAGAGAAAAAAATAATTCGGGATTTTTTGGAAAGTCCATTCGAGCCATTGTGCCAAACAAAAATTTCTGAGGAGAAATATTTAATTGTTTTCTAACCTCTTCTTTTGGAGGATATTTTACATTCTTCAATCCGTTATAAATAACTTTGAACTTTTGCTCTGTATCAATTTTTGCTTTCAAAGCTGCTTCTTTTTCTCCAAATGAAGTATTAATATTTGTGGTCGTTGCATGTTTACTTAGAAAGCGTTCAACTATTATAAATATTTTTCTCTTTTTATTTGAAAACTCAGGTGACAAAAAAGAATAACCATGCGCTGTATACAAAATTTTAGGAACACGATTCGTTTTTGCTGCGAGACGCCCAACTACTCCAGCCTTTGAACTATGACAATGTACGATATCTGGTTTAATTTCCTTAACTAATTTATAAATTTTTTGATAAGCAATAAAATCTTTTAAAGGACTGATTTCTCTAGTAAGTTCCTTGATAATAATTCCATGTATTTGATTTTTCAGACTTATAATTTGTTCTTTAAAAATTTCATCTACATCATCATCGTTGTAAACAATCCAAACTTCAAATTGCTGATAATCTAAATGCCCTAACAAGTCGCAGAGATGTTTTCTTAAACCACCCCTAGCACTTTGAGCAATCAAAAGCAATTTTTTCTTTTCCTTGACTGGCAAAATATTATCCCCCTTGCTTCCTTTTTGAACTCTAGCTATTTTTCTGCCTATCCTTTTTCACTATTTATTATTTGGATGCTTTGCTCTTCTTAAAGAACAGCAACTATTATTGAAGGAGACAACCAAAGTATCTATATTATAAAACTTAAAAGCAAAAAATCTGTTTTTAAACCAAATCTCTCAAAACGCTCCAATCCCACTAATACTCTGCATCACCGTCATTAAAATCGTAATAATATCAAAAAATAAACTGTGGACGGTGAGGTAGCGTAATTCTAGGTCTGCTCGTTCTGGAAACACGACTTGACTTCTGCCGTGTGTGGTCCAATAGCCTGTGATGCCTGGTTTGCAGGCTAGGAGGTAGGAGAGACGTTCTCCATATTCATCTGATTCAAATAATAAAATGGGGCGTGGGCCGACGAGGCTCATGTCGCCTTTTAAAACATTAACAAATTGTGGGAGTTCATCAATGGATTTGTTTCTGATGACGGCTCCTATTTTAGTGACTCTCGGGTCTTGAGAGAGCTTATTTCCATTTTCATGGTATTGTTTTTTGAGTTCGGGGTGTTGTGTTAAATATTCTTCTGCATTCACTATCATTGTTCGAAATTTCAAAATATAGAAGATTTCTCCATGATAGCCGTACCGTTTTTGACGATAGAGCATTGGTCCTTTATCTTTTTCACTGCTTATATGGTATGGAATAAATAGAATACATAAAGCGATTAAAAAAATTATTGTTCCGACTAAACCGCCTGTAATATCTAAAACTCGTTTAAAAAATAATTCTGGATAGCTGAATGTTTTGTATGCGCATAGGTGTCTGTTTACTAAATCTTCCTCATAAGAGTTATGCACTCTATGATGTACCTCTGCTTTCTTTTCCATATTTTTTCTCCTAAACTGAACCGATAGAAGTAAAGCTTCTCCCTAACTTTACTAAAATAATCCTAAAAATTTTTTGGTTTTGATTGGTGTGGGTGTTTTGGTGTAAATGGGTTGATTTGCGATAACTTCTTCTGCGTTATGTTTGAAGTTACGAGCTGCTCGCAAGCCGTATTCATTTTCAACAAGCTTGAATGCTGCTTTCATTTTGAATGCCCTACTGGTAATATTATGGGCATCTGAGGCAATAAAATGAGTCAGGTTGTGCTCCATAATTTGAAAACTAAACTTTTGAATTTTCTTGCCAAAATGACCGGTAATACTTGAAGCCGTAATTTGTGTGAGAATGCCTTGATTTACGAAGTCATACAATTTGTCTGGCTGCTCAATAATTTCTGTGTTTCGTTCTGGATGAACCAGAATCGGCTGTAGACCTTGGAGTTTCATATTGTAAAATAGCTGATTAGCATAGCCTGGAACATGGTTGGAGGGGAATTCAATAAGCATATAGTTCGTATTATCAGCAGAAGTTACAAGTTTTCCTGCTTGATAATCTTCTATCAAGTCACCGTATGCTCTGACTTCCTGTCCAGGCAAAATCTGGATTGGGAGCTGGTTTTCAGCAATAATTTTCTGAGCTTCTTTTACTTTTTCCAAAATCAATGGGCGCTCATTGTGATATTCTGGGTTATGATGCGGACTTGCTGTAATAACTGTAATGCCTTCTTCAACTGCTGATTTCAGCATTGTCAAAGTATCACCAGAATTTTTTGCACCGTCATCAATACCTGCTAGAATATGACAATGTAAGTCAATCATTTGAGCCTCCAATAATGCTTATTCTGCACCATAATAGTAATAATAGCTTGAATCTTGTGCATCGTAATCGGTGAGAACACAGCCGAGAAGATTGGCTTGCACTTGTTCCATCAATTTTTTGGCTCGAACAAGCTGCTCTTTTTTAGTTTGATTGGCATGTGCCACGATAACAGTAGCGTCAACAATACGACTAAGAATTTGAGCATCGGTCACACTATTGACTGGAGGTGCATCAACCAGTACGATATCGAAATTCTTAGCAACATCTTTGATGATTTCTTCCATTGCCTTTGAGCCAAGAAGTTCTGATGGGTTAGGAGGAATCGGACCAGACGTTAGGATAGCCAAATTTTCGGACAAGCGTGTGCCTTGAAAGGATTTATAAAGCGATACCTGTCGAGTTAGAACATTGGTCAGTCCTACCCGATTGTCCACACGAAAGGTAATATGTGTCGTTGGTTTTCGCAAATCTGCGTCAATAAGTAAGACACGCTTGCCTTGCTGAGCGAAAACAACAGCTAAATTAGAAATCAAAGTTGACTTTCCTGCCTCTGCTTCTGCCGAAGTAACGAGTAAGGTCTTATAAGACCGGTCAACCATCATAAATTCAATATTTGTCCGAATAGTTCGATATTGCTCTGAGATAGGAGATTTTGGATTTACGCTTGTGATGAGAATGCGATTGTTATTTATTAATTTATTTTGTTTAGCCACTTTTTACCCCTGATTTGCTCTTCTTGAACGTGTTGTAGGTTCGTTTGTTGCTGTTTCATGAGCGCTGCTCACACTTTTTCTAAAATCCTTTTCAGTTGCAAATGATGTTGCCCCAAGGAAAGTTAAACCGACGGCTTCAATATCTTTTTCGTTTGTTATCTTGTTATTGAACGCTTCAATAAGCAATGCAATACCCGCACCAATGATAAGTCCTATTACGACCGAAATCGCAATATAAAGTTTTGGTTTAGGACTAATCGGTGTTGTATCTGCTGTAGCCTCGGATAAGATACTAACGTTTGTAATATTCAGAATTTTTGAAGCGTTTTGGCTGAAAATTTGGGCTGTAGTATCTGCTATACTTTTGGCTGTGTAAGGATTTGCATTTTTTACGGTAATATTAATAACTTGTGAATTAGTGGCATTCATTGCAGTTACACTTCCTTGAAGTGACTCATTAAGATTGAGCTCATTTTTTACCTGATTAAGAATAGCCGGGCTGACAATGACCTGATTAATCGTGTTGGTCATTTGAATATTTCCAGTAACCTGACCTGTGTACGCCGCCGAATTTTCCGAGTCAGGAAGCTTTACGACAAGCTGAGTGGAAGCCGTGTAAACTGGCGTTGCGATAAAAAAAGTATAAACAGAACCGACTGCAACGGCTAAGAGGGTACATAGGACAATCAACCCTATCCGTTTACGGAAAAGGGTAAGAATTCCTCTTAAGTCTATCGTTGCTTCTTTTTGCTCTTGCATGATTTCTCCATGTTTTTCTAGACTAAATTTCTTCTTGTTTCACAAGAAGAAATAAAGGGGAGCCCCCCTTTGCAATAAATGACACCGCTCATGCGGATTAAATCACCTTTTTAAGAATTGCTGAACACTCTTTTAAATACTTATATTCGAATTTTATTCTACAACTTTTTTCCATGATTGTAAAGTGCATTGAGTTCTCTATTTCTTTTTCATTTGTTTTCAAGTGTATGTTTACATTTTTGTATTTTCATCAAAATAAATGATTTGATAAATACTTGAAAAAGCACGGATTAAGGCGTAAAATGTAAAAGAATATTGAAACTATTTAGGGTATTAATCACTATGAAAATTTATTTGCAGCTTCTCATTATTTTCGGTTTTAGTTTTGTCGGAAATATTATTTCTAATGTACTGAACTTGCCTGTTCCTGGCTCGATTCTGGGTATGATTTTTCTTTTTCTTGCACTACAGTTTAAACTCTTAAAATTCGCTGATGTAGATGAAGCCGGGAGTTTTTTGATTAACAATATGACGATTCTTTTCTTGCCTGCTGGTGTCGGAATTATGGCGAAATGGAATTTGATTAGTCATTTTTGGCTACAGATTGTATTGATTGTAGTTGTAGCACTGATTTTGAATGTTTTGGTGCTTGGAAAACTGGTAGAATGGATTAAAAGAAAGTTTGAAGGCGATTATCTTGCACCAGAACTCAGTTCGATTGAACTTGCACTTGATGTTATTAACCAGCATAGTCGAAATAAACATTTGCACAAGGAATGGTGGCAGATTACGGATAAGGAGGACAAATAAATGCTTGACTTGATAACAAAAGACCCACTGTTTGGACTGGTGTTGACCTTGCTTGTTTTCATGATTGGGGTGCGGATTAATGAAAATTTTCGTAAACCTTGGACAAATCCATTATTGTTTGCAACGGTGGTCATTATCCTAATTTTGAGTCTGGCACATATTCCTTACAAAAATTATTATGTCGGCGGTTCAATTATCAATGATTTGATTGCACCAAGTACGGTGGCTTTGGGTATTCCACTTTATAAAACTTTCCATTTAATGAAGCATCATGCACGTTCGATTGGCTTTTCGATTGCGGCGGCAGCTTTACTCAATACGATTTTTACAGCACTTTGTGCGAAATTTTTCGGTTTGTCTCGTTTGGCGAGTCTTTCGATTTTTCCAAAGTCTGTGACGACAGCAATGGCAATGGGAATTTCGGATAAAATGCATGGGGTTGAAGAGATTACAGTTGTTGTAGTTGTCGCGACTGGAATTTTGACGAGTGTACTTGGCCGTCCACTCTTGAAGCTTTTTCGGATTAAAGACCCTGTGGCTCAGGGTGTAGCGCTTGGAGGAACTGGGCACGCCGTGGGGACCGGAACGGCGATTGAGCTAGGTAAAGTTCAGGGCGCTATGGCAGCTTTGAGTATCGGAGTTACTGGGGTGATGTATGTTATTTTTGCACCGCTTGTAGTGCGGCTAATTTTAGGTTATTAAATAAAAAAAGAACGGAATAGTTCTTTTTTTATTTCGGCAATACTTGATTAGTCTATGCTTCATTTTCTTTTGCGTGCAATCATGTGAATGGGTGTTCCTTCAAAAACGAAAGCTTTACGGATTTGGTTTTCAAGAAAACGCATATATGAAAAGTGCATCAATTCTTCTTCATTAACGAAAACAACAAACGTTGGCGGTTTGATGGCAACCTGAGTGGCATAAAATATTTTCAGGCGTTTTCCTTTATCTGTAGGCGTTGGATTGATTGCAACAGCGTCCATGATAACGTCGTTGAGAATCGAGCTTGAAATACGCAGGTTTTGGCTGGCTGAGATTTCTTTGATTTTATCAGGAATTTGGCTGAGGCGTTGTCCTGTTTTCGCAGAAACATAGATGATGGGAGCATAATCGAGATATTTAAATTCCCAACGAATGTCTTCTTCCCATTTTTGCATGGTTTTGTTGTCTTTTTCAAGGGTGTCCCATTTGTTGACGACGATAAGAATGCCTTTACCTGCTTCGTGAGCAAATCCTGCGATTCGCTTATCGTATTCCCGAATCCCTTCTTCGGCGTTGATGACCATGAGTACGACGTCGCTCCGGTCAATGGCGCGCATAGCGCGCATCACACTGTATTTTTCGGTATTTTCATAGACTTTGCCTGATTTGCGCATTCCTGCGGTGTCAATCATGACAAATTCTTGACCTTCTTCATCTGTGAAATGGGTATCAATCGCATCACGCGTTGTACCGGCGATTGGGCTTGCAATCACACGGTCTTCTCCGAGAATCGCATTGATGAGACTTGATTTCCCGACATTTGGACGGCCAATCAGACTGAACTTGATGAGGTCAGGATTTTCTTCTTCCGTATCCACGGGCAGATTTTCCACAATCGCATCTAAAACATCACCTGTACCAATCCCATGAACTGCTGAGACAGGATAAGGGTCACCCAATCCGAGACTATAAAAATCAAAAATATCCATACGTCGCTCTGGATTATCCACTTTGTTGACGACGAGAATAATCGGTTTGCTCGTTCGGTAGAGAATCTGCGCAACGGCTTCATCAGCGTCAGTAATGCCTGTTTCACCGTCCACGACTGCAACGATGACATCGGCTTCAGTCATCGCAATTTCCGCTTGAGCACGGATTTCAGTCATGAATGGCTCGTCTGAGAGCTCAATACCGCCCGTGTCAATGATGCTGAATTTTTTGTTGAGCCACTCACTTGTGGCATAAATACGGTCGCGCGTAACACCCGGCGTATCCTCGACAATACTAATTCGTTCACCGGCAAGACGGTTGAAAATAGTGGATTTGCCTACGTTAGGGCGACCTACGATGGCTACTGTTGGTAATGACATATTTTTTCCTTTTTTGTTGATAGGCCGAATTCATCAAACAATCTCTATCCCAAACAAACTGGTAAAAAATGGTGCTTGTTCAAGACTAATTTTGATGTTTTTGGCAAGACTTGGGGTAATTTCTAAATGGTCAAAATGATTTGTTGAAAAATCTAGCCCTGCAAGATTGGTTTCCCAAAAATTTGTTTTTTCAAGTTGATTTTCTGTGAATTCAACGGCTTTAAATTGGCAAGCGGTAAAAAAACTCTCCAGTAAATCATTTTCTATAAACTGAGCGACTTTTAACCTAGCAAGTGCCTGCTAATTCCGCCGCCTTTAAGGCGGTGGGATAAGCAGCACTAAGCTATGCTTTCGTTCTACTAACATCTGTGGGGGAAAAATCCCCACAGATGAAGTAATCACTTCAATCTGCTGCTTGAAAAATTGGCATAATGCATAAGATTGCTCGCAAATTGAATATCTTGCAAATGACAGTTGGTAAAATCAGTACCAAGTAATTTACAATCTTTGAAAATGCAACGATAAAAGCCTGTTCCTGAGAATTTCAGATTAGACAAGTCACATTTTTCAAAAAGACAATCGGTAAATTCTAATGCAGCTTCGGGGAATAACTTAAAATTCACATTTCGCAAGTGGCAACTCATAAAGAGCGTTCGTTCTGTGATTTTGACCGTTTCGTCAGACAGTTCTGCCTGATAAATCTCGCCATCAGCCCAATCTGCTTCATTTACAGGGCTAAAGCTAATTGGAAGTTTGGGCGCTAACCGTTTTTTGACCATTATAAAAGCTTTTTCTTTTTGAGATTTTCAGTTGATGATGAAAGTTCTGGTTTTCCCCATTGCCCAACCATACGGCTAGACCAAGTACTATCCAAACGGCGCGTTCCTGCATAATCTTCCTGAACTTTGTCATAATCAGCAATAACAGTTGGCGTTTGCTCAATATACTTTTCAGGGAAAACGACTGTTTCATAGGGCAATCGTGGTTTGACAGCGTTCAATCTTGCTGGTTTACCTAGCGCAATGCCAAATAAAGGATAAGTATAATCCGGCAAATCCAATACAGCAGAGATTTCAGCAGATTGGTCACGAATAAGTCCCACCATGACACCACCATAGCCTAAGCTTTCGGCTGCCAAAAGAACATTTTCGGCAGCTGCAGCCGCATCAATTGATGAAATCAGTAAGCTCTCAACACCAGCAGGCTGAAAATTACCACCGTTCATTTCTACGGCGATTTTCGCCCGATTCAAATCTCCAACAAAAACTAGATAATGTGAACAATTTTTTATGGATTTCTGTGGCTGATAAGCATAAATTGCATCTTTCTGCGCTTGACTTTCCACCACAATAATTGAATAGGACTGAAAATTTTTCCAGTTTGAAGCGGCGCGTCCCGCTTCAATTAAGCTTTTAAGGATATCTTCTGGGATTTTTTCTTCTGTAAAATTTCGCACGGAAGTGTGCTTCATCATCAACTCAATCGTTTCATTCATGTCTACGATTTACCCCCTCTAATCGAACTTCACGTGCCAGATATTTCACGCGCTCCATGACGCGCTTGGCAGGCCAAATGTCCTCGACTTTTTTGGTTTCAGCCAGATGCTGCTCTAACTCTACCATTGTCAAATTTGATGTGAAAAATGTCGGTAGATTTTCCTGCATGCGGTGCTGTAAAATCACTTGCAACACACTGTCACGCAGCCAAACGTTATTGAGCTCGGCGCCGATATCATCCAAAACGAGAAATTCGGCTTTTTTCAGTTCGTCCACATAAGCCTTGGCATTATTGAAGTCCAATTCGGCAACAAAACTCGGATAATGAACCAACATTGTCGAGATTCCTTTTTTTGCCAGTTCATTGGCAAGCGCCGCGCACCGAAAGGATTTTCCCACGCCAAAATCACCATAAAGATACAGCCCTTTTTCATTGGGGAAATGGTCAATGAACTGTTCCATTTTTTGAAAAATCTCGAATTGTTTTTGATTTTGGTCAGTCACATCGTCATAAAAGTCAACTTGTTTCAACTGCTCAGGCAACCCAATAATCTGTACACGTCGCAGCAGATTTGCTGTTTCCTGCCGCTTTGCTAATTCTTCAGTGGTTTGATAAGAAACGTCAGCATAACCGTGATTCATGATGAGGACTGGCTCATAGCCTTTTCCGTCAAATTTTGCACGCTCCCCTACATACTCATAAAATTTGGAATAGCTGCGCTGAACTTCATCTTGTGACATTTTATTCTCGGCGATAAAAGCTTGAACTTCGGGATTTTTCATGGTTTGGGCGACCAATTCGTCAAAATTACCTTGCAGATTTGGTCGTTTACTCAAGATATCATGGATTGATTCCATCAGTTATCCTCCTGATGCTTTTTTCTTTGCTGTTTATAGCGTTCAAATTCGGCTTGTTCGGCACTGCTTGTGCGTTCAACGTAGTTTTCATTTGACCATTTCGGCGCTTTTTTTACCAATTTTGCTGCTGGGGCTTTAGCTTTTGTTTTTTCTTGTGCAAGTTGATTACGCTCCAAGATTCGCAAAATTGCCGCTTCTGCTGTCCCAATTTTTTGACGCAACCAATCATTTGCAACTGTATTTACAAAATTCGAAGTCAAAGTCGGATTTTTCTGTTGAATCAAAATATAGTGAATCAGTACATTTTGTACTTCAGTTGGTAAATTTTGTTTTGACAAAGTGGTCAAAAGTTTTAATTCATCATTTGACACAAAACCGCCGGCCTGCTGTTTAATTTGACGAAGAAAATCAGCAGGTTGAGCAGATTTGCTTGCGATAATCAAATCTTGAAATGCCTTTGGAAAAGTCGACAAAGTCGGGATAGGCTGTGTTTT
This sequence comes from Bacillota bacterium, assembly GCA_021781855.1. Taxonomy (GTDB): domain Bacteria; phylum Bacillota; class Bacilli; order Lactobacillales; family Streptococcaceae; genus Lactococcus. The sequence continues at coordinate 9,800 of JAJXWC010000009.1, forward strand.
CGCTGATAACTGGCGCATACTTGCTGTCAAATTGAGTGATTTGTCTGCATTTGCCGTCTGTTCAACAATTTTGAACAACTCATACCAATTCAAAGCAAATTTTTCTGCTAATGAGTAAAGCGTCAAAATGTCCTGATTTTCGTCAGCAAAATGTAATTCTTGCCGCGTCATCAAAGCTTTGAAAGCTCCAATATCAAATTTTTCTGATTTGACCACTTGGTCAAAACTTCTGTCAAAATTTACAGCATAAACTTCATGAAATTTCCGAGAGATATTTTGTCCTAGTGGTGTTTCAACCTGTGACAATTCTGCCACACGCGCTTCTCCTATTCGTGAAATTAAAAGCCGTTTGTAAAATTCATCTGCTAAAAAATTTTCATAAGAAAGTGGACTTACTAACTCAAAATATAAATCAGGGTGATTGTCAAAAACTCGCACTAAATCAAGCGCCGACAATTTGTCCAATGCTTCAATGAAGGGTGAAATTCCCAAATTCAAACTTTCCAAAAAATGTGAAATTTTCCCCGTTCGAGCATTTCTCAAAAGCTGATACAAAGCAAAAGCATCACGCTCCACAATCGGCAAATAAAGCGCAGAAAAACACTCGGCGTCAAAGCTCGTTTTTCCATGATTAACAATGGTAAAAGTGTCTCCTGCTCTCATTTTTTCTCCAATTAGTTTGATAAACTGAAAAACATTTAGCCAAGCAAGTGCCTGCTAATTCCCCCACCTCTTCAGGCGGCGGGATAAGCAGCACTAAGCTATGCTTTCGTTCTACTAACATCAGTGGAGAAAAAAGAATCCCCACTGATGAAATAATCACTTCAAAGTTTCCTTTAATAAAGAACAGTAAAATTCAGCTTGGCACTGTCTTATCTTATTATGAAAGATAAGAATACCGTTTGCTCTAATGAATTTCTGTTTCACTTTTTTGTAATATTTTTCAAAAGTTCTTCTAGCTCGCTCACATCCTTGAACGAACGATAAACACTGGCAAAACGAATGTACGTAATATCATCCAACTCCGCCAATTCTTCCATGACAATTTCGCCAATTTTTTCAGAAGGCACTTCATTGCTGTCAAGCTGACGAATCTTCTGTTCCACGCGCGCGACCAAATTCTCAATATCTTCACTTGAAACAGGTCGTTTATAAGCTGAACGCACCAAACCGCGCAAAATCTTCTCACGATTAAATGGTTCACGTTTGTCATCTTTTTTAATTACCAACAGCGGCATTTCTTCAATCCGCTCAAAAGTGGTAAAACGAAAACCACACGATTCACACACTCTTCTTCTGCGAATAGAATCTTCTGCCTGCCTTGAATCCACAACGCGTGATTCTTCCGAACGACATTTTGGACATTTCATTTTGCTCTTCCCCTTTCTTCATCTTAGTACTGCCTATTGTTTCCGCATCTCTATATCTGCCGACTTCACTAAGCACTGCTGAGTTCGCTACTTCATTTTGGGTAAAAATTTCGCTTCTAACCGGTAAATTACCTGTCCTTTTTCGGAAAACTTCTTCTCATATTCTGTCATTACATTCAAAGGTGCAAAATCTTCATCTGCGTGTAAGTCTAGCCAAACCTGCTTCAACTTCATGCCGTAATTCGTCAGAGAAACCAGTGAATATTCAAATAAACCACGGTTGTCCGTCTTAAAATGTACTTCACCTTCTGAGCGCAAAATATTTTCATAAGTTGTCAAAAAATCCTTATAAGTCAAGCGTCGTTTTTCATGACGCGTCTTAGGCCAGGGGTCTGAAAAATTCAAATAAACTTGAGCCACTTCACCTTCCGCAAAATATTCGGTCAAGGCTGAGCCGTTGACTAAAATCATCTGTATATTAGGCAAATCAGCTTCCAACGCCCTGTCTAAAGCATAGGACAGGACCGAGAGCTGCATATCAATCGCAATATAATTGATTTCAGGGTGCAAAGCCGCCATACCAACCGCAAAAGCACCTTTACCACAACCTACTTCAATATGAATAGGTTGATTATTTCCAAAACGTTCCGACCATCGTCCCTTAAACTCTGCCGGATTTTCCACTACAATATGCGTATTCGCCTGCAAATGCTCAGGCGCTCCCTTGCGATACTTGACGCGCATTCTTTTACCTCATCATCTCTAATCAAGCAAATGCTCACTAATCCTCACGCCTCTGGGACGACAGGATAAGCAGTATTATCTCTACAGTTCTGCTGTTACGAAAGATAAGAGCATTGCTCTCTTCATTCACAACCTTAATAGCATACTACGCTTGTTAAGCTAAAACTGAAAAACGAGAAGGTCGCCCTTCTCTCTAAACATTGAAGCGACTCCTACATCGCGGGGGCTTAGCACGCACTTGCTAAGTCAAAATAACTTGCAAAAATTTCGTAAGCCTAGAATTTCTTCATTCACTTCCCGCAGCTTTCCTTTCGCCAAATCATCCGAAATCTGCCGCAAGAAAGAAAGTTTTCCATACCAAGCCACTTTTTCCATTACATTTTTTCGCGGTTGATAACCCGAATAAGTCAGCCACCGACTCCAGTTCACTGGCCGAATATAATGCGCCAAAATATAAGCCATATCTACCATCGGGTCTGACAGAAAAACTGTATCCCAGTCCACCAAGTAAATTCGCTTTGTCTCATCGTCCACTAACCAATTATTATGATTGACATCTCCGTGAACAACGGTCACTTCTTCTGGATAAAGCGTAGGCACTTGCTTTCGCATTTCTTCCACAATACCTGATAAAAAAATATTGTTTTGCAAAGCAAGTGAACCGCCGTAAATATTTTCTAGTAAACTACCTGGTTGAACTGCGCTAGAACCAAGCTTTTTATAAGAGTCCACGAGCTTGCGACTTTTGTGTAGATGTGACAAAATCTGATTGATTTGCGTATCTTCCATTTCCTGAGAAGTTAGAGTGTGTCCATTAATCCAAGGTTGTGCCGAGAGCATATCTCCCTCAGCCGTCCGTTTTGTCCACAAAACACGGGGAGTAATACCTTCCAGATAAATGCTTGTCAACATTGGGTTTGCATTTTTCTTGATAAAAACGCGCGACTCATCAGTATGTGCCGTGTAAGCATTTCCAGAACCACCTTTAACAGGAACCATATCTAAATCCCAATTCGCCATCATTGCGCATTCTCCCTTCCCTTTCTCAGATTTTTCAGCAAAGCCGACACTCTACCTAAAGTTTTTTGTAAAACCGTCAAAACAACACTAAATCAAAAATGAATTAAAATAGTGCTTGTCAAAATATCCGCATACTGATAAGATTCTGTTGTTCTAGGTCCACGAGCAGGAATATTTTCAATAACAAAATGTGTGGCATAAGCTTCAATCAATTTTACCTTATGACGATTTTCACGTTTACGCCCAAATTGTGAAGTGATTTCAATCATTTCTCCCTTATGAGCTTCCACTTGTTTACGAATATCAACGATTTTTCCAACTTCTTGACCTTGATTTTGATTATCCATGTATCCTCCAAAAATTTATCTCAGCGGTGCGTGCTAATTCCCCTTGTCTCTAAGACGGTGGGACTAGCAACACTATCTCCGCCACTTTGCTGCCACGAAAGACGAGCATTTCGCTCTACTGCCCTAAGTCAGCTACTTTAAGTACTAGACTTTTCGGGCAAAATATCGTTTGCGTGAAACACAAACTTTGGCTCCTAAAAGTACTTTTAGAAGTCAAACAGTCTTAGACAATTAAATATATTATACCACGAAAACAGAGCAAAAATCTAGTAGGACTCGCCATAACGTACATCAATATTATCAAATGAGCTGTATTCCTTGATAAATGCGAGTTTTACTGTCCCTCGACTTCCCGAACGATTTTTCTCAATAATGACCTCGACCGAATTGTCCGCTAATCCTTCATTTTCCTCATCACCTTCGCGCTCATAGTAATCATCACGATAAAGAAAAGCGACAATATCGGCATCTTGCTCAATCGAACCTGATTCACGAATATCTGAAAGTACTGGACGTTTATCCTGCCTTTGTTCGACACCACGCGAGAGCTGTGATAACGCAATGACAGGCAAATGCAATTCTTTTGCCAAAATTTTGAGTTGCCGCGAAATCTCTGAGACTTCCTGTTGACGATTTTCTCGTCCTGTGCCCGAAATCAACTGCAAATAGTCAATCAAAATCAGCCCTAAATTTCCTGTTTCTTGTGCCAATTTCCGCGAACGTGCCCTAATTTCGGTAATTTTGATTCCTGGTGTGTCATCAATATAAATCTCCGATTTACTCAAAGCACCTGTTGCAATGAAAAGCGAATTCCACTCATCATCAGTCAACTGTCCCGTTCGTAAATGCTGAGACTCGATTCGGCCTTCTTTGGCAATCATACGATTCACCAAACTTTCCGCACCCATTTCCAATGAAAAAATTGCGACTGCTTTGTCTTGCTTTGTTCCAATATTTTGGGCAATGTTCAACGCAAATGCTGTTTTACCAACGGCTGGACGTGCTGCAATAATAATCAATTCTTCATCGTGCAGCCCTGTTGTCATACGGTCAAGCTCAATATAGCCCGTTGCAAGCCCTGTAACCGTTGTTTTTTCCTGAGCATGCTTTTCGATATCATCTAACGAAAGATTAATCACATCAGAAATCTTGCGAAAGCCAGAAGTATTGCGCCCTTGCTGGACATCAATCAACCCTTTTTCTGCCTCGGCTAAAATCTCATCGGCGGGTAAATCTTGTTTATAAGCCTTTTCAACACTTGTCGTTAGTTTGTTGATAAGCTGGCGAAGCAGTGATTTTTCAGCAACAATTTTTGCATAAAAAACGGCGTTGGCAGCGGTAGGCGTACTTGCCGCAAGTTCTGCGATATAAGCAATTCCGCCTATCGCTTCTAAATCCCCCTGATTTTCCAACTGCGAGCGTACAGTAAGCACATCAATCGCATCCCTATTATCAAACAATTTTTCCATTGTACGAAAAATAATTTTGTGGGCATTCTTGTAAAAATCATTGGAATTGAGAAATTCTTTGACCTCGACGAGCCTGTCGCTATCAAGAAAAATTGCACCTAGAACTGCCTGTTCGGCTGCCATGTCCTGTGGCGGTGCTTTTATAAGATTAACTTCAGGCATATTTTCTTTGTTGTTCTCCTCTAAAAACTATCATTTAGCTAGCAGCGCTGTCTCCACAACTATCAAAGACATTTTCTTAGTCTTAATAAAAACATGCGCAACTTTTGCAGAAGTATTAAGCTTCGCTAATCCGAACTTTAACAATCGCTGTTACATTATGGTGTAGTTTGATAGGAACGTCTTTTGTTCCTAAAGCCTGAAGTTTGAAATTAAGTTGGATTTTACGTTTATCCACTTCTACGTTGTATTGTGCTTTAAGTGCTCGCGCAATTTCTCCTTTATCAACAGCACCAAAAGTACGTCCAGTATCACCGACTTTCATTTTAATTTCAACAATGACGTCTTCTTTTTCAAGGACATTTTTCAACATTTTTGCTGCTGCAAATTCTTCTTCCTCTTCACGCGCCTTTGCCTTAGCTTGTCCTTCAGCCGCTGAAATTGAAGCTACTGTTGCTTCTCTAGCAAGATTCTTCTTAAAGAGGAAATTTTGCGCATAACCCGCTGGAACTTCTTTGATTTGGCCTTTTTTACCTTGACCTTTAACATCTGTTAAAAATACAACTTTCATTTTTTTCTCCTAGTAATAATTTTACTCTTTATTTATTGCTGGAAAGCAGCATGAGCGGTCTGTCCGCAAGCTTAACAATGCACACCCTGTTAAGCTGTTGACTTCACTCAACGACTGTCTTTGCTGTCCGCTTTATCTAGCCACTAAAGCGGCTAATAGTCGGAAGTTCAAAGCGCAAGGCGAGATGGTAACCTGATAGTCCAATATTGGACTGTAGTTACCTCAATGCCAACTCGTGCGCTAGAGTAGCTCCTGCTTCATTTCAAACCGCTAACTGTATATCTATGCGTATTCTCTCGCATCATTTTTTATGAAATTTCTAATCTTTCTTCAAGCAATTTAATCAAATCTACTTTAACTTCATCAATATTTTTTTCGTAAATCTGTGCAGCTGCATTATTAAAATGACCGCCGCCCCCCATTTGTTCCATGAGCGTTTGTACATTAAAGCCATTACGGGAACGTGCAGAAATCGAAACAAAACCGTTTGTATGATTGGTAATGGCAAACGAGGCTTTTATTCCTGCCATATCAAGCATGGTATCTGCAGCTTTTGCCGTTGTGATATTATCATACTTTTGTTCATCAATTCCTGTTCCCAAAGCAATTTCTGGGAAAATGAGTTTTGAATTGAGCACGATTTCATTGACTTTCTTGTATTTTTCAAAATCCGTTGCCAAGATAGTCTTTATCAAATCATTGTCTGCTCCTCGTAAACGCAAATACGCTGCCGCTTCAAAGGTTCTCGCTGTTGTTGCTTTAGTGAAATTTTTCGTATCCATTGCAATTCCTGCAAGTGCAATACTGGCTTCAATCGTTGACATTCGCCGATGATTGTTATCATGAAACTGCAAGATTTCAACGGTCAGTTCGCTTGCGGAACTAGCGGATGATTCGATATAAGACAGGAGTGCCTGTTCTGGAAAATCATCATCACGTCTATGATGGTCAATCACAACAATTTTTTCAAATGATTGATAAAACTCATAATTTAAGGTTTGACTAGGTTTTGAATGGTCCACCATAATCAGCAGAGAATTAGCCTTTTTCAGTCTTTTAGCCGTATCAATACGGATAATATGCGTAAAACCATCGGCACTTTCGTTCATCTTATCAATTGCGCGTTTTACATCTGGTAAAAGCTGCTCATTGTCGTAGACAACAAAGGCTTCTTTTCCTGTCATATTGGCAAATGCCTTCATCGCAATCGCTGCACCAAGTGCGTCCATATCTGTATAACGATGTCCAACGATAAAAATATCTTCTGCTTCCGTAATAATTGTACGCAAAGCAGTTGAAATTGCACGTGCACGCGTTCTACTCTTTTGTGTGCGACTTTCTGAGTTGCCTCCGAAATAGGTCGGGCGAGCTTGCGGAGTATTTTCGCGCAAAACAACTTGGTCGCCGCCACGAACTTGAGCAAGTTCGAGATTGTTCATCGCTGTTTTACCAATTGTTGGAAAATCTCCCCAACCATACGAAATACCGATTGAAAGAGTCAAGGGAATTTCATTTTCTGCTGAAGAAATACGGAAATCGTTTAAAACTGAAAACTTATCTTTTATAATTTTCGCTAAAATCCGATAATCACAGAGAAAAAAGTAACGACTACTGTTAATACGACGCAAATAAAAGCCGTATTTGTCAGCAAATTCTTCCAAAAAAGAAGCAATAAAACTGTTAATGACTGTTCGTCCGCTGTCAGTAATTAAATCTGTTGCATCATCATAGTTATCTACCGAGATTGAACCGATTACTGCTCGACTATCATTAAAATCCGTGCGAAAAGCAACTTCTTTAGTTGCATCAATCAGGTAAATCAGATTTTTTTCACTGTCAAGATTAACAACAAACTTTTGGTCGCCAATTTGAATATACTGTTCTTCAGCTTTTTTCTGAAGAATGAGCTTAATATCCTCTTTGCCGATGATTCTGTCATTACCTTTGAAAATCATGTCCACAAAAGGATTAAACCATTCAGGCTCAAAACTTTCTTTGTTGTAGCGAATAACACCAATTGGCATATTATCAAGTGTGGCATTAAGTGAATTTTCAGCCTCATCATTGATTTTATGAATCAGGTCTTGCCTACGAAGTTGATAACTTTTAGTTTGCGACAATAAAATCAGAGTGATTAAGACGTTTAAAATGAGAAGATAAATCAGCGCTGACACGCGCGAACGTGAGATAAAAAGCGCTAAGGATTCAAGCCCTTGAACAACAATCATAATGATGATAATCGCTTGGGGTGAAAATTTTCTTACAAATTTCATAATGATTGCCTCCGTTCCTTGATTTTTGTATCTTACTATTTTACCACAGCACAGCTAAAACTTAAAGCATTGTTGTACTGTTTTTTTCAACTTAGCGAGTGGCTGTTAATTCCATCTGTCTATTAAGCAATGGAATAAACGGTATCATTTACCTTGATAGCTCAGCTAGCTCTCTATTCGCTCCAAAGTGCTAAAACGCTGGGACGAAATGGCATTCTTCGAATTTCGCTTGACTAACTAAATAAGTCCTTGTTTCATTTTCGATAGAATTGCTGTCAGATTAGGAATTAAGCAGTCTGCTTTTTCTTGGTCCATTCCAAAGCATGTATCTTCGATTGCCCAAACGGTTGCTCCAGCAGATTTTCCAGCTAAAATTCCATTTTGTGAGTCTTCTATGATAAGACTATCAGTTGCCTGAACACCAAGTTTTTGCATAGCAGCAAGGTAAATCGCTGGATTCGGCTTAGAAACCTTAAAATCATTTCCTGACAAAAGTTCATCAAAATAAGAACGCAAATGATGAATATCAAGAACTTGGTTAATCTCTTTCATTGCCGAACTCGAAGCTAATGCAATTTTATAATTTTCTTTTTTTAATGTTTCCAAAACCAATGGAACATCAGGAAAAAGTAATGTTTCATACGGAATGGGGTCCAAACTTTTGTAAGCAATATAATCTGTTTGCAGCTGCGCTGCTTTCTTAGGTGTGTAGGATTCCCGCAAAATTTTAGGCCAGAGGTCTTTCATGTTTCCACCAATAAAATCCCGGTTAGTTAGATGACTAATATCAATCTGCTGCTGTGAAAAAAAATCGGCACGATATTGTGCATAATAGGATTCTGTATCAATCAGTACGCCGTCCATATCAAAAATAATTGCTTCAAATTTCATAAATTAATTATAACACATCTCAAGCAAGAAAACGATGCAACTTTTTCAAGCTTCATCGTTCTTTTAATTATAGAAGGTTAAAAATATGGTGAGTATTCTTAAATGTTTATTCTCGTTGCCGTTTCAAGCAAGGTCTGGTTCAGCTTTTCGATATTTTCCCGCCCTATTGTATGACACCAGTTGCGCGCCGCATCTTCGCCTTTTGTTACAAAAACTTCAACTGCACCAGCCCATGTAGCGCGCCCGCAAAGCACCCCGTTAAATGCGCTGCCGCTTGCTTTAGCAAATTTCAGAGTTTCATTGAAAAGTTCTGGGCTAACTCCAGCACTCAGAAAAATGAAAGGCAAATCCGTGACCTGACTTTGTTCAAGAAAATACTTGGCAGCCTGCGTTTTGTCATAGACAATTTCCTGCCCATAATCTTCCACAAAATTCATATTGACTGGCACTTCGACTTTTAAACAATCAATCGCAAATCGCGGATTTGAAAAAACCTTCATCATATCAATGACCTTGTGAGGTTTGAGGCTGGCATACTCCGCACTTGAACTGTCTGCAATCTTTGCATCATAAGTGACAATCTCAAGGAAAAAGGGAAGTTCCTCCGCTAGACATTCTGAGCCAATCCGCTCAATAAAGGCCTCTTTGTGTTCATTAATTTCTCTGGCTTCATCAACATCATAGTAAAGTAAAAATTTACAAGCATTTGCCCCAATTTTTTTCAGTCGCCGCACTGACCACAACTCCAAAATATCTGGAAAACGTCCCGCTTTTGTTGCATCATATCCAGTTTTCTCATAAGATAAAAGCAATCCACACTGTTCATCCCGCTTTTTTCCTGCTTCAATTCCATATTCAGCATCCAATAGAATTGCCGAAGCAAACGGCGTAAGTTCTTCTGATATTATTGATTTGAACCGTTTGACCTGTTCATCAGCAGCCGGTTTTTCCTGATATTTCTCAATCATTTTACGTAGTGCTCCGCGTTGGTCAATCGCAAGTGCTGCAATAATCCCTTTGTCATTCAGTAAATTTCTAAAATCCTCTTTTTTTGACATCATTGCTCCTCATTTTCTCTCAAGGAATGAATTGTTACCCCTTTTACTACACGATTGACGGTTCCTGAAGCCGAAGGTGTATCCGGCGTATTGTTCACCAGAATTGAAGCATTAATCGCCACAACATGAGCAAAAGCAAACGCTGGAAATACCAGATAAGCTTCTCGCAGTTCTGCTGCATCATCATAAATAAAACCTTCGGGAACATTTTGACCAATTAAAGTAATTTTATCTGCAATCCCGTCTGCCTTCACTTCATGATAAAGGTCTAAATCATACTGGCGGGTATAGGCTGCGTTGGCACAAAATATGAAGGCTGCAGTATGTGTGTCAATAAACGATTTCGGTCCGTGCCGAAGTCCCATTGAGCTATCAAATACTGTCGCGATTTTTCCTGCTGTCAGCTCCAGAATTTTAAGTTGAAGTTCTCGTGCCAAAGCGCCGAGCGGTCCGCTTCCTACATAAACGACTCGAGAAATTTCTTCACTCAACGATTGAACAATTTCATTTTCCCGTCTGAAAATTGCCTCAGCCAATGTCGCTGCTGTCTCAACCTGTTGCGCTTTTGCTGTCAGATTTTCTTTTGAAAAAGTCAATGTCGAAAATAGAGTCATTGAACTGCAACTTCCTGTCATTGCAAACCCTTGGTCATTGGATTCCTCAGGAAGCAGGCAAATCAGCGCATTGGACTTGCTTTTGGCATATTTAGCCAATTTTCCGTCTTTAGCACAAGTGATAACGAGATGATAAACATTCGTCAAGAGGCTATCTGCAATTTCAACAGCTGCTACGCTCTCAGGAGAATTACCACTTCGTGCAAAAGAAACGAGCAAAGTAGGTGTTTCTTTTTCAAAAGTAGATTGAGGTGCAGAAACAATATCCGTCGAGCCAATACTTTCAAAACGAAAATGTTTCACATCTCCCAATTCGACTAAACTCTTAACAACTGTATCTCCCACATACTGCGAACTACCTGCACCAGTAAAAAGTACACGAAGATAGCCATATTTTTCAATAAGTTTTGCTAAAAACTCATCAATTTCAGGTTTCAATGTCTTATATTCCTTGAAAACTTTTCGCCACAAATTGGGCTGTCCCAATATTTCTCTAACAGTGACATCAGCGCCTAGTTCTTTTAAACGCTCTTTTGGTAATTGAAGCATTGCCCCCTCTTTTCTAACATTAATTTATTGATGGTCAGATTCCATCTTCTTGCGGTTCTTCAAAATGCGACGCCTTTTTTTCAAATTTTGTTATTGAGTTTTTTCCCTCAGAAATTAGTTCACCTGCAAGCTCATTTACCTCCTCAATTCCAGCCAGAGTAGCTGTCAGAAGCATTGGAAAAATTGCTCCTGAAAGCACTTCTATTTTTTTATCCTTAAATTCAGCTTTCAACAGTACAGACTCTTTAAATGGAGAGCCGCCTAATAAATCAGCAAGGATAAGAATTTCATCTTCTGCTTCTTTGATTTGAGCTTTAAGTTTCTGATTCAAACCTTCTGTACTGTCCGTCTCAAGAAAGTCAACAGTTTTCACCCGTGTCTGTTCTCCAGCAATGAGTTTTAACGCCGTTAACATTCCAGAGGAAAACTTTCCGTGTCCCGTAACGATAATGGTTGTCATTAAGCTTCTCCTTACAAAATCTTAAAGAAAGAAAGTACAAGAACAAGCACAAATGTTCCTGCAATCAGATAAATAGGATTAGCTTTTTTGTTTCTCAAAAGGTAGTAAAGCAAGAAAACATAGCCAAATGAAAGGATATTAGGAAAAATCCTATCAAAGAATCCTGTTTGTAAACTTAGCGTACTTGATTTGTTAATAACAAATTTTGTCAATACACTGATATGTACATAAGAGGCAATCAGACCGCCAATAACTGTAACCCCCAGCACTGATGCTGCTTTACCGATTTTTTCAGACTGTGCTTTAATAACTGGAATAGCTTTAACTCCGAGATTATACCCTAAATTAGTCGTATAAAAACGTGAAGCAAAAATGAGACAATAAGCAATAAAGAACAGAAGCGGACCAAGAAAACTTCCACCCATTGCCAGCGATGAACAAACTCCTGCTAAAATCGGTAAAACTGTAAACCAGAAAATGGCATCCCCAATCCCAGTCAAAGGAGGGAAAAGTGCTGTTCTCAAAGCGCGAATCGTTTGTCTTTCTTCATGACCTTCCTCCATTGATAAAAGAAGTCCCATTAAAAATCCGACTAAGTGCGGACTGGTATTGATAAATTCAAGATTATCCACCATAGCGTCCTGCAGCCCTTTTTTATCATTTTTATAAATTTTCTTTAAAAATGGAAGCTGAGCAAACATGAAACCGCCTGCTTGCATTCGTTCATAATTAAAACTTGCTTGAAGAAAGACTGAGCGTACTGCTAATTTATTGATGTCCTTTTTGGTTAGAACCCGTTTAGTCTCTTTTTCTTGAGTTATTACTTCATTAGATGCCATCTTCATAATCCTCCCCATCGTCTATGTCGTTTGCTGCACCACTGCTTCCGCCGCTACTGAATTTATGCTTACTGATGGTTTCTTCAATATTGTAGACAAAGAGCGCCAAGGCCAAGCCGACAATTGCAACAGGAAGCAGATTTGAAAAGTTGAGGAAAGTAGAAAGAACGAAGCCAATCAGTAAGAAGGGAATAAATTCTCTTTTGAGCATTGTATTGAGCAGCATTGCAAAACCAACTGCCGGCAAAATCCCTCCAATCACTTCAAATCCATGAGTCAGCCACGTTGGCAGAGCAGCAACAAATTCTTTCATTGGTGTCTGTGCAAGATAACCGCAAAGGAAAACCACAACACCATAAGTTACCCCGACAATTGCAGTTGTTATGAAGTTAATCCGTGCAACGGCTTTAGTATCCCCTTCATGTGCTGCGGTATCAATCCGACGCATAAAAAAGGCGAAACTTGAATAAAAGAACAGAATGACATACTGCATTAAAAGACTGAACGGTAATGCTAAAGCCATTGCAGCTGTAGCCTGCGCGCCAGTGACATGTGCAAGCACAACTCCCATGACGCCAGCAAGAATAGGATTAGGGGGTTGAGTTCCTCCAGCGGGCGTTAAACCGGCAAAAGCCAGTTCTGTCACACCACCAACAACTAAACCTGTTTGCAAATCTCCCACAATAATCCCTGCAACAGTGCTGACAATAATTGGTCGAAAAAGATATAACCCTTCCCACCAAAAGTCAATTCCTTCAATGATTGCAGCCAAGGTGAGAAGAATCCCTTGAATCAACGTAATATGCATATTATGCACACCTTCGACCATGATGCTTATTGCTCTATCATGGTTCCTTTCTAAAAAAATTATAATAAATGACTGATTTGCTCTTTAGAATCTCCAGGGAGGTCTTCAATATAAACATTCACACCAAGACTAATCAATGCCTTGAAGTCTTCTGCATCCTGTTCATCAATATAAACCTTTTTACTCAACGCACGTTTACCTTCGCTGAAATGCATATTCCCGACATTCAAATCTTTAATAGGAACTCCGCCTTCTACAAGTACGCGTGCTGAATGTGGTGTTTTCACGACCAAAAATATTTTTTGTCTGGGTGCTGCTTTTCCGATAATGTCAATCGTTTTCTGGAGCGTGAAAAAACGTGAACCGGCCCCTGAACTGTCTGCAGTTACTTGCATCAACTGTTGCATCATCTCATTGTGTGCAGTATCGTCATCGGCAACAACAATCAGATTTGCTCCCAAGGTCTTGGTCCAAGTTACACCGACTTGTCCATGAATGAGACGATTGTCAATACGTGTCAATAAGATATTTGGCATCTTAAACCCTTCTTTCTTTTTGTTAAAACTCAATGAGTTTTCTCTGAATCTCTATATTTTTATTATATAATAACGTTTTCAGAAATTTTTCCTAATATGCTAATAATCTACAGGAAACTTTTCCAAATTAAAACTGCAAACCCAAAAGGCTTACAGTTTTAATCTTTTTCTCTAATTGGCGCCAGATTTTTGTAAATAGCATAGGCATCAAGCAGAATTCGGTTGGCAACTTGCAGAGGAATACGGCTTCCGACATCCAGTCCAAAATTAATTTCTTTCAGTTTTGACTTGTAGGCAACAATGCACACGTCGGCTTGATTAGCGATTGCACTGGGACTTGCTGCGGTCAGAGCAATAATTTTTGCTCCGTGAGATTTTGCAGTATGAATGGCTGATGCAATTTCCGGTGTTTCACCGCTCACTGAAATGGCAACAATCAAATGGTCTCTATTGGCACGATTGGCATAGTATTTCATGTAATCAAAATCATCATAGCTGACGCAGTTTTTTCCAAAAAGTTGAAGCTTATTCATCATTTCGCGCGCAACATTTGAACTGAGTCCTGCAGAAAAAATAATGATATTGCTATGATGGTCAATAAGTTTGATTGCCTTTTCAATATCTTCGGCAGACAACTGATTAATTGTTCTTGTGATTTCGATTTCATTTTTGTGTATTGCCTCATTGACCTCTTTAGAAAATCCGTTTTTTCGTCGTTCATTTTTAGTATGGCGAATGGTTTGCTTGAAGTCCGTATAACCGTCATAGCCCATCTTTTTTAAGGTTCGATTGACTGTGGACAGACTCACATGTGCATCATTGGCCAAAGTTGAGATAGATAAATTCGGAATTTTTGTCAGATGTTCTTGAATATAATTCCAGCAATAACTTTCCGCTTCACTCAATGTTCTGGTCATTATTTCCCTTTCTTAATTATTACGATTTTTTGGTAGCGCTTCGAAATCCCTATTTTTATTTTATCATAAAGCATTTTTAAAAAATATGTCTTTTTCAATGACAAAAAGGGATATATTGCAATTTCGCATAGTTCATTGTTGAAAGTTATCTGAAAATTAGATATAATAAAGAAGATATTATCATTTTACTTATGAAGAAAAAGGGAAATCAAAAAATGAAAGTTGCAAAATTCGGCGGCTCCTCTTTGGCATCCGCTGTCCAGATAAAAAAAGTTTTTAATATTGTCAAAAATGACCCTAGTCGAAAATTCATTGTCGTATCAGCACCTGGGAAACGTAATGCGTCTGACACAAAAGTGACCGATGCGTTGATAGCTTATTATACTGCTTACAAAAACAATGAAGCCATCAAGCCGCAACAAGACTGGATTATTCAACGTTATCGTGAGATTTACGAAGAGTTGGAAATGCAAGGTGCAGTACTTGACGAAATTGCCAAAAACATCCGCAACTTAGCGACTTTAGCACTCGATAATAAATTTACCTATGATACTTTTTTAGCAGCGGGCGAAAATAACAATGCCAAACTTATCGCCGAATATTTCAATGAAAATGGCTTGGAAAGCCGTTACGTACACCCTGCAGATGCTGGAATCGTCGTATCTGCTGACCCGTCAAATGCACGCCTTTTGACAAATTCATATAGTCAAATCAATTATTTGACAGAACTTCCAGAAACCTTGATTATTCCTGGATTTTTCGGTGTCACTACTGCAGGAGAAGTTTGTACTTTTTCACGGGGTGGGTCTGATATAACAGGCTCAATCATTGCTGCGGGAGTTAAAGCTGAGCTCTATGAAAATTTTACCGATGTTAATGGAATTTTTTCAGCGCACCCCGGTATTGTCAAAAATCCCTTGCCGATTAAAGAATTGACCTATCGTGAAATGCGTGAATTGGCTTATTCTGGTTTTTCTGTTTTGCATGACGAAGCACTTGTTCCTGCTTTTCATGCGCACGTTCCGCTTGTAATCAAAAACACAAATAATCCTGAACATCCTGGCACAAGTATCGTTGTCAAGCGTGAAACTAAAGGTGCCCCCGTTGTCGGGATTGCCTCTAGTAGCGGATTTGCAAGCCTTTATATCAGCAAATATCTGATGAACCGTGAAGTCGGTTTTGGTCGTAAAGTACTGTCTGCTCTGGAAAATCTTGGTATTCGTTTTGAACATATGCCGACAGGAATTGATGATATGTCAATTATCGTGCGTAGTCGTTATCTTAATCAGCAGCTTGAAAAAGCACTTATCGCTAGTCTGACGGAAAGTCTGCACCCTGATGAAGTCAAAATTGAGCGTAATTTTTCAATTATCATGCTCGTTGGTGAGGATATGAAAGAGCACGTTGGTGTCACAGCCCGTGCTGCTGCCTCTCTTGCCAAAAAGCACATCAATATTGAAATGCTTTCACAAGGTTCAAGCGAAGTTTCCGTTATGTTCATTGTCAAAGAAAAAGATGAGCAAGAAGCACTTCGCGCAATTTATGATGAATTTTTCGGTGAAAAAATGATTTGACCATCCTATCAAATCGTTTTTTCCATCAAAAATGGCTTCTGATTGAAGCCATTTTTTATTTTAGCAGCGAATGATTCTCATCTTTCGTAATGAAGCGGAGAATAGAGCAAATAGATAACGAAACGAACAAGATATGAAGCAAACCACTGCTTACAGTCTGCTCAATTTCTTCACTAGCGCTTGTGCCCTTGTTAGGTTAAAATTCCCGCTAAGTACATTTCTGTTTCATTCTCCAGCAGAAACATCTTTCTTTCCAGAAAAATTATTCAGCAATTCGGGAACATTAATTCCCATCGTTCCCAATACATCAAGCCCCTGTTTAAGGCTTTCCTGCGACATGCCAAGAATTTTTGAAGAACCGTCACCACCGTAAATATTGATAGAATCTACCGCCTTCAAGTTTTCAGATACAGAAGCCACAACCTTCGGCAAAATATCAAGTGCCATATTAAGTTTGGCTGCATCATTCATTTTCTGCATGGCTTCAGCTTTCTTCTCGATAGCTTCTGCTTCGGCAAGACCTTTGAGACGAATAGCTTCGGCTTCGGCTTTACCTGTTGCTTCAATCGCAGTTGCTTCAGCAAGTGCTGTCACTTCACGTTGTTTAGCATTAGCTTGTGCAGTAGCTTCAATCGCTGCTGCTTCGGCTTGAGCACGTACTTCACGTTCGCGCGCATCGGCTTCGGCTTTTGCAATTTGTGCTGCTTTCGCAGCTTCTGCGGCCTTAACGACATTCGCTTCGTTTTCTTGAGCCTTACGCAAAACTTCCTGTGTTTCCAAATCCGTTTCACGTTGTTTTTTGATGATTTCGACTTGCATTTCAGCTTCAGTCGTTTCTTTCTTGGAAATGGCTTCCTGAATCGCATAAGCTTGGTCAGCAGAGGCTTTTGCTTGGTCCGCTTTCGCTTTTGCATCGGCTTGAGCAATCGCTTGTTCCTGCTCATAAGATGCCAAATTGATTGCTTTTTCTTTCTGCGCATTGGCAATTTGTGTAGCCGCTTCTGCTTCGGCTTTCTGTGCTAACTGGTCAGCAGAAGCTTTTTGGATACGGGTTTCTTTGTCTGCATTGGCTACAGCGATTGCAGCTTCCTGTTGAACACGGGCAACTTCTTTTGCTCCCAAAGCCTTGATGTAGTTTTGGTCATCGCGAATATCATTGATAACGAAAGAAACAATGGACAAGCCCATTTTCGACAAATCTGTTCCCGCTTGGTCCTGCACTTCGATTGAGAATTTGTTACGGTCTTCAATCAACTCTGAAACCGTCATCGTTCCTACAATCGCGCGCAAATGTCCACGAAGTACTTGGTCAGCCATGCCGTCACGTTGTTCGTCTTTTTTGCCCAAAAATTGTTCTGCAGCCGTTGCAATATCTTGCAAAGAAGAGCCGACTTTAATCATCGCTGTTGCTTCAACCGTTACAGGAATTTTATCTTTCGACAACACTTTTTCAGTCTGA